>JBIKYJ010000039.1:0-8306 GCA_044355315.1 Alphaproteobacteria bacterium
ATCGATGAAGTAGTGTGATGGTAGAGTCGCATAGAAATAATCCAAGCAGCACACATCCGACCCAAAATAGATGTGATTGTTCA
Organism: Alphaproteobacteria bacterium; assembly: GCA_044355315.1. GTDB lineage: Bacteria > Pseudomonadota > Alphaproteobacteria > JALRGP01 > JALRGP01 > JALRGP01. Next base: position 84 of record JBIKYJ010000039.1, read on the forward strand.
CGAGCAAAGGTCATCAAAATATAGGAAAATATATACCCAATATTACAACTGCCAATATCTCCCATAATCATTTTAGATTTTGGAAAATTCCAAGGCAAATACCCAAGTAAACAGAGTACCAATGGTAAATAAATAGTCGTTTGGCAATTGTTTAGTGCATACAAAGATCCAAAAACAAATATTCCTTCACATGCAGCAATCCCATTAATGCCGTCCATAAAATTATATAAATTAATAATCCATACACAAAAAATAACCAAAGGAATGGTAAAGATATGATATTCCCACCCAAAAATTTGGATATACCCAATAACAACCGCAATAAAATGGCACATCAGCCTTGGTAAGGGGTGAATATTTTTAAAATCATCCCAAAGGCTTACGACACTGAGTATGATAATTCCAGCAAGGGGTCCAGTGTAGCCGTAGTATAGTAATGTTCCTATAAAAGACAATACAATCGCAATACCACCACACCGTGGGGTTGGTGTGACATGGGAGCTACGCTCGTTCGGAATATCCATTAAAAAATGATATTTATAACAAACAAACCAAACGATTCCATTCAGAGTCAAGGATAATAGAAAAATAACCATAACTATTTAAATGTCTCTTGAATACCTTGCTCAGTGGAAAATGGAGCGGCCCATCTAATAAACTCTCGAGCTTTTGATGTATCAATTTCCAAATTTTTACTTAATTTTTCAATATTTTTTTTGATGATTGAAGGAAGAACAGGCCACAGCAATGACCACGGAAAAGGGTATAAACGTAATTTTTGATTCATGGCATATGCAATCATTGTCATTAAACGTGAGGTTGAGACAACATCGGGATCTGCGATTAAAAATGTTTCATTCAAACCTTTGTCATGTTCCATAGACTTTGCGATGAAATCCACTAAATTACCTATATAAATAAAGCTTTTTCTATTGCTAAAATTTGCAAAAGGTAGTGGCCACCCTTTTTGAATCAGTTTTGAGAGTCTCTCTAAATTTCCAGGAGCTTTGGGCCCATAAATAAGTGGTGGCCTGATGATAGTATGGGGAGTACTTGATTTTTTTAAATACTCCTCTGCCATCCATTTGGATTTGGCATAAGGATTATCTGAGCAAATGGGAGAATCTTCTGTGAATACAGGATTTGAATATTGACCGTTGACAAAAATTGTAGATAAAAAAACGAAGCGTCGCAGAGCAGATGAACCTTTGCATACATCAACCAAACGATTGGTTGCCTGGTGATTAATACGGTCATATAAAACATCATTTTTCGGATCATCATTCATGTGGTGAACGCGAGCAGCCAAATGAATGACATAATTGGCGCTTTGAATAAGGTCTTTGTGATGATCTATGGTCTCTAAATCCCCTATGACATAGGTCACACCACTCACCGGATTCTTTGGCAAGCTCCTGACAAAGCCTGTGACATGATGCCCCTCTTTGATCAATTTTTCACACAAAAAACGCCCAACAAAACCGGATGCACCGGTTACAAACACCCTCGCCATGATATAAATTTTTTATTTTATTATCCCATTAATATGAAGGCGTTGCATTATAAAATTGCAACTGTTTTTTTTAATGGGTTAATCATCAATTTTTTCAACACGATTTTGGAAAATTTTAATTTTATCGCCGATGGTTAAATGGATTTTTTGTCCTTTGGATTGAATGAGAATTTTTTTTGGACTGATGGATAAAATTTGAATCGCTTTGGGTAATTTATCTGGCGTATAGGATTTATGGTTAATCATCAACACCCATTTTTTTTGTGATGTCATAATTAATCCTTGAAAGTGTAAGACATCGGGCTTGACAAATACCGACTCTGATAAATGGATTCCCAAGGCAACGGCCATTAAAAACATGGGGTAGGATGATGTATTTTTTAATAATTTAATAATTAATTTATTAAAAATGTATTAATTTTCTTATGATCTTTCATCATATAATCAGCGTCAGAGATAAATACATTTCAAAAAAGAATATCTTATTAAAACTATAGTCGGTGACGGTTATGTATGGAAGTGGTCGTGATGATGGGTATAAGATAAATAAAAAGGATCTTTTTGAACGTCTGTGGGACGTCCTTGGCAACAAATATGGCCGTTTAAACAAATCACCCAATCTGTATTTTTCATCACAAAAGATAAATCATGGGACACGTACAAAATGGCACCGTGAGTTCGGTATTGACTGATGATATCGTAAATGATTTTTTGTCCTTGAAAATCAACGCCTTGGGTGGGTTCATCCAATATCAAGAGGTCTGGTCGTTTTGACAGGGCACGTGCTAACAAAACTCGTTGACGTTGTCCTCCTGATAAAACGGACACAGAACTGTTTAAAATGAGATCAATTCCCAATTGATGACGAGTGCTTTTGTCACAATCTGCAACAATATCTTTGACTTTTAAAGGTAATAAGCGATTTTCGAGTAACCGTTGAGGTACATAAGATACCTTTTTAAAAGACGATTGAATACATCCCTTTGAAGATGTTAACAGGTTTAAAATTAATTTAATAAGGGTTGTTTTTCCTGATCCATTAGGGCCAATAATTGTCAGAATTTGATTTGCATTTAAATCAAAAGAAACATTATTTAAGATGTTGAAGTACGATAAATTTTTAATGGACAGCATGCAAGGCTTTTAATCGCTCAAAATCTGTATCCGCATGGTAGGATGAGCGCGTTAAAGCAGACGCCGATACCATAGTAAATCCTTTAGACTTTGCCATATCTTCCAATTCTTTAAATTCTATCGGTTGGCAAAATTTTTCAACTCTGTGATGTTGAGGAGTTGGTTGCAAATATTGCCCAATGGTTAAAAAATCAACATGAGCGGCGCGCAAATCATCCATGACTTGGTAAATTTCATGGAAACTTTCACCAAGGCCAACCATCAGTCCAGATTTTGTAAAAACAGACGGTTTTTGTTTTTTGACGTCACTGAGAAGTCTGAGTGATTGAAAATAACGAGCCCCTGGGCGAACGGATGAGTATAAACGCGGAACTGTTTCTAAATTATGATTAAAGACATCCATATTGGCTTTGAGTAAAATATCCAATGCACCATCTTTTCTTAGGAAATCTGGTGTTAAGATTTCAACGCTGGTCAAAGGATTTAAATCTTTCACTGCGACAATTGTTTTAAAAAAATGGGTTGCACCTCCGTCATCCAAATCGTCTCTATCCACCGATGTAATAACCACATGTTTCAAATTTAAATCACACACGGCTTGGGCAACGCGACGCGGCTCATCTGCGTCCAATGGCAAAGGTTTTCCCGTTTTAACATTGCAAAAACGGCACGCTCGTGTACAAATTTCACCCATAATCATAAATGTAGCGTGTTTTTTTGACCAACATTCACCAATATTCGGACAGGCCGCCTCCACACAAACCGTTGATAATTTTAAAGACTTAACGATATCAAGGGTATCGAAATACACCGATGATGTTGGAGCTTTAACTTTTGGTTTCATGATCTTTCAAGAGTTGATGAGCGTTTATTCCATGTAAAAGAAAAACAGATAGCACTTAAAATGGCCGATGCCATAATAACTGCAAAGGCTTTATCCCAATCTCCACCGTCTTTGACCAAATGACTGATACCCGATCCGGTGGCAGCGGTTCCAATATATCCAACAATTCCAGTAAATCCATTGGCTGCCGCCGCCGCACGTTTGGATGAAAAATCAGCAGCAGCTACGCCTACCAAAATTTGAGGGCCCGAGACCAAAAAACCAATAAGTCCCATCCCTAAGAAATGCAAATATGTTAAATCATTAGGGCTTTTCCATAGTAATAAAACACCAAATGATAATAACCCCATATATATTGTCCCAACTCGTCCCCGATATCCTTTAAAAACTCTATCTGATAAATAGCCAGCCAAGACTCCACCAACAATACCGCCAATATCAAAAAATGCTGTTTGCCAACCAGCCATTTGAAGACTGTTGCCTTTTGCTTCGTATAAGAGTGTTGGACCCCAATTAAAAAATGACATGCGTACAAAATACACAAAAAAATTGGCAAGCCCCATGCACCAAACCAATGGATTTTTAAACATCATTTTAAGTAAATTCCAGGTTGAACTGTTTACTTTTTCAACGTCTTTAAGGCCATGATATTGCTCTGCACTGGGAAAACCTAACTCTTCTGGATCATCTCGTAACCGTTCCCAAATAAAAATCGATCCGAAAAAACTGATAATTCCTGGAACAAAGAAAATATAGCGCCATCCAAAGTGCATCACAAGAAATCCAGATAAAACAACCGTTAATCCGCCGCCAATTTGTTGTGACATATTCCAAATAGACCATTTTGTTGCTAATTCTTTTGCACTAAACCAATTGGCAAGTAACCGAATACAAGGAGCGGCTCCCATGGATTGAAAGCAATTGCTTAAGCATACTAGGATAAACAGGCTCCATAGGTTCCCACTTAAACCAATAAAAAAGCTTGTAATAGATGCTAACATCAGGCCTAAGCTCATAAAAATACGTGCACTAAAACGTTCTGACAAAAAACCGCAAATGCCTTTGCCAACACCATAGATAATCGCTCCGTACGACAACATCCAACCGATATCATTTCTGGAATACCCCATCTCAGAAATCATATGAGGTACGGCCATGCTCCAATTTTGTCTAACCATGTAAAAAAACGTATATCCTAAAATAATGGAATACAAAATCCTGTGACGCCAACTTCTATAATGAACTTTTTGATACGACGACGTTAATGTTGTCATAGACAAATTTGAAAAAATAATCCTTCTGGATCATTTTACATCTTTTTATTTTTGTCTCAAAATTTTTTTTAAATAAATCAGAGGAGACTAAAAGTAATAAACTCAATAGATTTCATGTAAGAGAAAAGAATACATTCTCAAAATGCCAGTTTTTCCTATGATTTCAGAGTGTCAAAAATGCTTTTCACATGAGCTATATTATATTCCGTTTGCGTTTCTACACTTCATGGCTGGCCTTGTATCTCTCTATCATAAAAAGGTTCTGCAAGAAGTTTAATAGACACTCGGAGTCCTCCTTTGGGTGATTTCATCAGAACTAAGCACCCTCCATGCAAAGCTACTCCGGCTTTGACAATTGATAGGCCAAGCCCAATTCCCCCATTATCTAAGTTACGTGCTTCATCCAAACGGTAAAAAGGTTTTAAAACATTGCTCAGCTCATTATCTGGAATGCCTGGTCCATCATCATCAATGATAATCACTATATATTTGTCTTTTTTTTCAACATTAATCCAAATATTTTTGGCGTACTGTTTGGCATTATCAATAATATTAATCAGGCATCTTTCTAAAGTAATTGGTTTAACCAAAGCTGTTATTGATGTCATTTCAATATGAGTATCAGGATAATCCACAATAATATCTGTGATCAATTGATTTATTTGAATCCACTTCGATTGCTCTGGAATTGTGCTTTTTGCATAATCCAAAAAATGACCCAAAATGGAATCCATTTTTTTAATATCGTTTTTCAGTGATAATTTAGCCTTTTCATCTTTTAATAAAGACACTTGAAGTAAAAATCGTGTTAACAGTGTTTTCAAATCATGTGATACACCTGCCAACATATCTGTTTTTTCCTGTAATGATGAAGATATACGTTGTCTCATCTCATCAAATGTTTTTGTTAAACGCCGAATTTCAAGAGCACCTTCTTGTTTTAATGGGTAGGAAAAGTCTCCTTTTCCTAGATAATCGGCCGCCGTTGATAATGATTTAATGGGGCGAATTTGGCTTCGGATAAATAAAACGGCGACCCCAAATAACAACAACGCGGATACCCCTGTCCAAATCAATACAATCGGTGTTGTTTTACTAAATAAACGTTTTCTGAGGGTGGTGATTTTTAAAACTTTTTGCTCTTCAATTTGAACAAAAATTGTAATGTCTTCAAAATTCATTGTTAAAAAATAAGGTTTTGAAATTTTTTTATCCAAAGCATCTCCTAAATGTTGATACAAAAATGAGCGCTTTCGTCTTCCTAATTTTTCAAGATTTTGATTGTGATTGATTTCAATATTTAAAGACAAATTTTTACGTGATAACATGGATAATTGTTCAAAACTTTGAGGGTTTTTCTCGTGCCATTGGATCACAAATTCTACATCACCCGCAATTGCATCCGACAATGTATCCACAATTGTTTGGGTGTGGCGTTCAAAAAAAATATATCCAAGACTGACTTGAATCAATAATAATGGAATGAATAATATGAGGATAAAACGAATAAATAAACTTTTGGGTTTTAAAAATGTCATTTTTTTAAGAAATTCTAAAAGCCAAAGATCTTTTTTGATCCTTCCAAAATGATGGGATACACAAAATAACGATACTTAAAATTTCTAAACGACCAATAATCATTCCTTGAATCAAAATGAGTTTTGATGCCGTTGTTAAATCAGTAAAGTCAAATGACATATGCAACAACGATAAAATACCGTCTCCCAAATTTCCAATAACCATAAACGTGTAAGCAAAACTATGATTCATGTTAATTCCTGTATAAGTTAAAGTCGCCATAATCGTTAAAAATACTACTACATAACACAATAAAAATGTGACAATTGTATTATTTTTTTTTACTTTACCCATTTCGGGAACGTATTCGTGGGGGAATAATAAAGATCGGATAGTTTTTTGACAAAATAAAAATAATTCATAAATTCTGTAAATTTTAAGGCCACCACTTGTAGATCCACCGCATCCACCAATTAATCCCAATACAATAAAGACGCTGACAACCGAATCGGAAACCATGGCATAAACAGGAGCATATCCCGTTGTTGATAAAAAAGAAATAGTCATAAAAATATGATCCATGACATTGTATGGTGATGATAAGCACAAAAATAAAATTAAAAAAGTAGAGTAAACCATGATAAACACATATATTTTAAATTGAGGATCTTGCCAAAAAACTTTGAAATCTTTTTGTAAAAATTTAATAAAAATTAAAAAACTGCATCCACCTAAAAATATCGATAACATCAAAATAATTTGGGTCGATTTTGTTAAATTCCATAAATGGACGAACAACCCTGTTGTTGAAATGGCAGATACGGCATTGACAAAACAAATCCACCAATCCAATGAGGATGTCATTTTTAATCCAATGGTTGATAGCATTGTTAGAAAACCATAGACACCTAGTAAAGATAGAGCTAAATGAGATAATTTGGGGATGACTTTGTCGGATTTATCTAAAAATTCTGTACGGAAAAATTGGATGCCACCAATAGGAAAAAAGGCTAACACCATCATGATCATCCCGATCCCACCAATCCACTGTAAAAATGATCTCCATAAAATAATAGGTGGCGTGCCATAATGAGTGTAACATCCGGTTGTTGTTAGCGATGATGTAGCGTCAAAAATACCGTCAATCAATGAATAATCTGAAAATACATAATATAAAGGGATTCCTGAAAAAAATGCCGAACTCTTCCATAAAAAAGTTGTCAAAACAAAAATATCCCTTCGGTTAGGGGTAAATTTTTTTTTATCAAATGTTAAAATACCAACCGACAAGGATGAAATGATCGTTATCGTTCCGGCCTTAACAAAAGATAAAAATTCTAAAAAATAATTGGCTTCATAAGATAAAAAACCATATATCATCGAGATCGCTCCGATCCCAAGGCCGACCCAGCTGATAAAATAAAAAATTCCGTACCAATTAATATAAACCATGAGAGTTAGGACTCAGGGTGCTGCCACACAATCCCATTTGGGAACGCATCCTTTAATATTGCAACAACTGGATGATTTAAAATATCCGCGGTCTCATTTTTCATCTCTACAATCCAATTCATATGGGTCAAAGATGAGAGAGTCGATACCAATTTATCCTTAAAAGATGTAGGCAAATTGGCAGATGGATACAATTCAATGTGTCCATCTGATATTTTCGTCACAACGGCGTCTCGAAGCAGATGATTTTTCAAAACAGCTTCCTTATGTTTATCTAAAAAAACAATCAATTGATCAAAGGATGAAAAATGAAACACCTCATGTTCATCCACCGGTGTACCTTGAATTAAATTTTTTAAATAACAAATACGAAGGCACAACACCGTTAAGGATTCCCATGGCTGAGGGGATATTTTTAGGTTTTGATACTCCTTCAGCAGCATAGGCCATAATTGCAAAAATATGGTCAAGGTCAATTCATCTCCCAT
>JBIKYJ010000007.1:0-24676 GCA_044355315.1 Alphaproteobacteria bacterium
TTTTTATAAATGAATGAAAAGAAATTAAATAATTTTTATCATCTAAATCTGTAAAATTAGTGCTGTTCTTTTTCATGAAGCCTGGAAAATCCAGAAGTTTTCTTGGGTATTTTTTCACAATTTCAAATTTTGATAAATTCTCATTTCCTTCAATAATAATCATGGGGTCTATTGTATAGAGAATATTTAATTTTTTATTTCTTTCAAAAAAAATCCAATTTTTTTCAATTTTATTGTTAATTTTATTATTTCTGAAATCTGGTCTCACTATATCCAAACAATGGCTATTTTCTTGTAGTTTTGAAAAAACTACACCAATATTGTTTTTTGTGAACTCAACTGCAGACAGGTAAATTTCGTTTCTAAATATAAAAAAACGTGGATCTTGATAGGAATATTGAGATGTTTCTGGCAGAGCTATCCAAGATGATATTAGCTGTTTAAAATCCATTGAAAAACGCGCGCACCAAATACGGTCTTTATATTTTTCAAGATCATCCCACGTTCCCAAATCTTGGATATTGTTAACGAATGTTTCTCTAATGGCCATTAACCACGTAGAGCCTGTTCTCAATAATGCCGGATTATAAAAATATGATTGATTTTTATCTGTAATTTTTTTAAATAAATGATCTACTCTAAAACAATCACCAGAAAAATCATTTAATTCTTTTTTAAAATATGGCAAAGAATTTCTGTCAATATTTTTGAGTATATTTTTTTCTGTTTCCATATTTTTAATTTTTAAATCAATTTTAAAATGATTCAGTAAACGGTTAAAGTATGTATTAGATAATTCAAAATTATTACATGAATTGATGTTGTACAAACTGCTACCTTGATATTCTTTGATTTGTTTAAAATTTGTAGAATTTTCTAATAAATAACACGGGATTTTATAAATATTTGCCATTGCATATAACCACAGATCATCCTCCGTTGGCGTTAATTTTAAAAACAAATCTTTTCTAAAAAATAATGCTCCCAACATTTTAGAGGGAATCAAACATCCACCTACAGCTTCTGGAACAACGAGTAAAGGATTATAGTCATTTTCAGAACTAGTCATAATCCAATCTTTTACCTGTTTATGCACATGATTATCATCAAAAGTGATAATACGGATAGAGTTTGAAATGATACAACAGGGATTAGAAATAGATTGTTGCAAAAAATTTTCCAGTCTTTTGTCAGGGTAAATGACATCATCGTCAAAAGCGACAAGCGTTGCGTTTGGATATTTTTCAAGTGTTGGAATCACTTTTAGAAAGACTTTCAAATTTTCTGGACACCAGTTAATTTCAAGACCTCTTTTTTGCAAAATATTAATTGTTTCAGGTAGAACTCGACTAGGAAATTCTCCTTCGTATAAATTTAATACAATACGATCTGGTTTTTCGCTTTGCCTCATGAGAGATTCAATCGCAAGCCATGTTGTTTTCATACGTGACGGATAAGAAGTCATTGTGACAATAACTTCTTCTGGCCTTTTTACTTCGGTAACGCCAAGGGGTCTTTTCAACCAATCTAAAAATGGGTTTCCTTCGCACGGGAAATATTTTTGGTACAATTCCATATCAAACCAATCATTAATGGCATAGTTTTTTTTATAACCAATCATTAAAAAATGATCTATTGGATTCATGGATATTAAATTTAAATCATCCTTATAATTTTTTATGTAGTATTCATTATCAAAATAAGGAAGAATCAATTGTCTATCTTCTTTTGATGCCACTAAAATACTATCATATGAAAATTTTTTATGTGAATGATCGATTGCCACCGTTTCCATATCCGTATAATTTAAAAAAATAACTTTGTTGGGTTTAATAGCATACAGGTCGTAATCATCAAAGATGGGAATATGTAACACTTTTCTCACCCCAATAACATAAGATATCGTACCTTTAACATCAACATCTTGGGCCAAAAAAAATCTAAGAGATTTATTCAAATGTTGATATTTTGGACACATAAAAGAATCATATCCATGGTTGTTATCTAACAAGCCCATGGAGGCTGGGGCTGTTTCAACATGACGTTGCCTATTGGCTTTTAATGTTTTGTTAAAGAATAATTCCAGTCGAACCGGATTATCTGTATTATTTTTAATGTATTTAGGACTAAGATCCTTCAGCATAGAGTTTAAGAACTGATGGTGATGTTCATAGAATGATAATGGTTCCATAGAGTACCCTAAAAATGGCACGACTAAAGCAAGTATTTTTTTGAGCATAAGAAAAGGTCATTAATGTTAGTTGTTTCATTAATATCAAAAAAATTGTTAAAAAAATATTAAAAATTATCTAGTTTCACCTTTTTAATAGATTCCTCAATTTGAATTTCCGCCAACCGTTGAGATGCAACTGACAAAGCCTTTATTGATTCATGAATGCGAGCTCGATCTTGTTGATGAAGATGACATTGTAATTCCTTAAGTAACGACTCAACGTGTATTTTGTTGTTGGGATTTAGTAATGCACCATAATCTAATAATGCTTGGCTCACATAGGATGCCAGCTTTGATCCATTGAGACAGTCTTGGTGTCGCAACCGATTTTCCATATCCTCTGCTCCGTGCTGATGGCCTTCGTAAATATGATGTTTAATATCTTCGTGGGTGAGTCCAAAAGTCGGCTTCATATCGATATCAATTTTTTGTTGTGTTTTTTTCTCGATTGCCTCTACGTGTAACAATCCATCACCATCCAAACGAAAGGTCACTTGAATTTGGCTCATGGGGGGAAGATTTTTCATCACAAATTTTCCTAATGACATGCAATCTTTGGCAAATTCTCTTTCTCCTTGAACAATATGCAAGACCATTTGGCTGTGATGAGCTTCGGCGGTTGTAAAATTTTGGGCCATTGAAATTGGAATGGGACTATTTCTTGGAATAATTTTATCCACAATGCCTCCGTGCATTTCAATTCCTAAAGACAATGGACATATATCCAATAATACATGGGTTAAATTACGTGCTTGAAACGCCGCACCAATGGCAACTGCTTCATCAGGAGACATAGAATTAAGGACGGGACGATTGAATTCTTTTGTCAGTAAATCACTCAAAAAAGATAACCGCGTTGATCCGCCAACTAAAATAATGGCATCTATGTCCACTGGCGTCATATGGGCATCTTGCAAAACATCACGGCAAATCGATATAGTTTTTTCAATCAAAGGTAGTGATATTTCTTTTAAAATATCACTGGTGATTGGTAATTGCACCTCTTGCTTGATATATCTTGCCCACAAATAATCTTTATTGGTTTGAGGACGCTTAAAATAATCAAGAATAGCTCTATCAATATCATCGCCGCCCAAATGAGCATCCCCACCGCTTCCTAAAATATGAAACACACCTTTGTTTAAACGAAGCAATGATACATCGAATGTCCCCCCCCCAAAATCATAGACTAAAAATGTTCCTTGGGTTTTTAAGTCCAATCCAAAGGCAATGGCTGCAGCCGTTGGTTCGTTAATCAGACGCAAAACTTTCCATCCTGCCATTTCTGCAGCCGTTTTGATGGCCATACGCTGAGGCTCTTGAAAATAGGCCGGGACACTAATCACACAACTGGTTAAATGAGGTATTACACAACATGCACGATCTTTTAAATATTTAAAAATAACAGAAGCCAGCTCAATAGGGCTCTTGCCATAAAAAGCTGGATCATCAGCTGCATTCATGAGCCGTTTTATAGAAAAAATCAAACGTTCATGATGGTGAACAGAGGCTATATCCTCACACACATGGATGCATCCCTCTTTTTCATACAACGCCGTTGGAATTATAATAGTACCTTTATTATCTTTTAAAACATGAGATGTTTGTCCATCGAAATAGGCGACCAACGAGTATGTTGTACCAAAATCAATACCAACAGCTTCTTCTTGAATAACCTCATAGGAAGGGTCTTCAATTTGAATGAACATGTAAATACCCCTATTTTGATATATAAACAATTGTAACATACTCGCTTTTAGGCGATTAACAGACAAATTCCACCTGATCCGTGGAAAACTTGTCCTTACCATACGAATCTTGTTAAATAAATGTATAGTGATGTTGTGATATATTTGAATGCAAAAGACGGTACGTGAAGCTTTGCGTGAAGCAATGGCGGAGGAAATGCGCAAAGATTCCAGTATTTTTATCATGGGCGAAGAGGTTGCTCAATACCAAGGTGCCTACAAGGTTACTCAAGGTTTGCTTGATGAATTTGGTCCTGCAAGAATTGTGGATTCTCCCATTACTGAACATGGATTTGCTGGTCTTGGGGTGGGGGCTGCTTTTACGGGTCTTAAACCTATCATTGAATTTATGACCTTTAATTTTGCTTTACAAGCTATGGATCATATCATCAATTCTGCTGCTAAAACATTATATATGTCGGGTGGACAAATGGGATGTCCTATTGTATTCAGAGGCCCCAATGGAGCGGCTGCACGAGTAGCCGCACAACATTCACAAAACTTTTCCGCATGGTTTTCTCACATACCTGGCCTAAAAGTCGTGAGCCCTTATGACGCCGCCGATGCAAAGGGGCTACTCATCTCTGCTATTCGAGATCCGAACCCTGTTATTTTTTTAGAAAATGAAATTTTATACGGTAAAAGCTTTGATATGCCAGATGGAGACTTGGTTGTTCCCATTGGAAAAGCTAAAATTGTTCGTCCAGGCACCGACATCACCATCGTATCTTTTTCAATCACCGTTGGTGTTGCCTTAGAAGCTGCTGAGGTTCTTCAAGATAAAGGTATTTCTGCTGAAGTCATTGACCTTCGAACGCTTCGTCCTTTAGATATGGAAACGGTTCTACATTCTGTCCGTAAAACAAATCGTATTATCACGGTGGAAGAAGGATGGCCCACCTGCGGGATTGGCAGCGAAATCTCTATGCGGGTTTGTGAATCAGCCTTTGATGACTTAGATGCACCTCCAATGCGTGTGTGCTCCGAGGATGTTCCTCAACCTTATGCTGCCAATTTAGAAGTCTTAACATTGCCATCAGCATCAAAAGTTTTACATACCGTTTCACAAATGTTTGGAAGGAGTTTTTAAATGCCAATTTCTATTCTCATGCCAGCCTTAAGCCCGACAATGACAGAGGGTAATTTGGTTAAATGGCTTAAAAAAGAAGGAGACTCCGTTAAATCCGGAGATGTAATTGCCGAGATCGAAACAGACAAAGCTACCATGGAGGTAGAAGCCGCTGATGACGGAGTGCTTGGAAAAATTTTAATTCCAGAAGGAACTGAAAGTGTCAAGGTCAACGATACTATTGGTATCTTGCTTGAAGATGGAGAATCTCTTCAAGATATTTTAGTTGATGTTAGGCCTTCATCTATTGTCTCACATACTTGTAATCCCCCTGTAATATTACCTGAGAGACCTCAAATCATTACGCCTCCACCCTCATCTGACCACAGGATTAAAATCTCTCCTTTGGCAAAAAAAATTGCAACTATTCATCATATTCCTATCCAGGAAATATTAGGAACCGGACCTTATGGACGCATCATCAAAAAAGATATAGACAATCATTTAAACAACGCAAAAAAAACATCTTCTATCAATGAAGGATTTATTGACCTTCCCATGTCATCTATGCGTAAAGTTATTGCTAAACGTTTATCCGAATCGAAATCCTCTATTCCTCATTTTTATTTAAGTATCTCTGTGATCTTGGACAGACTGCTAAAACTACGAGAAAATCTTAATACGAATCCTTATGCGCAAACAAAATTATCCATTAATGATTTTATTATTAAGGCATGTGCGTTTACATTAAAACAAGTTCCCTCACTCAATGCAACTTATCATGATCATTATATTCGCCAATATGATGACGTTGATGTCTCTATCGCGGTGTCTGTTCCAGGGGGGCTCATTACACCAATCATCACAAACGCCAACAACCGTTCTTTAAGTGATATCTCTCAAACAATGAAAGATCTTGCCAAACGAGCTAAAGATGGTGACCTCAAACCTCATGAGTATCAAGGAGGACATTTCAGTATTTCTAACCTAGGGATGTTTGGTGTAGAACAATTTCAAGCCATCATCAATCCACCCCAGTTAGCTATTTTGGCGGTTGGGACTGGGTATCCACGCCATGGTTTATCTAACATGGAAACAGCCATGAATTTGACCCTGTCCATCGATCACCGTGCATTGGATGGAACGGACGGAGCCCAATTCCTAAAGGTACTGAAAGAAGTCCTAGAGCATCCAGAAATCATCATGATATAAATATGTTCTTTTGGAAGCAGTCCTTGAATCTTAAACAACCAAATCTACGCAAAAGAACCAAGGGCTTTGAGCGAAGCGTCCCTTGTGCTTTTGCGTAGATTTGGTTGGATTCAAATGGGGCAGCTTTCAAAAGAACATAACATAATTAATACACCATCATGTTGTTTTTAAATAAAATTATTAAAAATTTTGACCAAGCTAGCTTGTCCTACGATACAGTTGCTGACATTCAAAAAAAATCTGCACAATTTTTAACGAATCAGATTGATGAAAAAGGCTCAGAAGACTATCCTTTGATTCTTGATGTTGGAACGGGAACTGGATACATGCCTGAACTCCTGTTACCTCTGTATCCAAACAGCCATTACTATCTTAATGATGTCTCATCTCAGATGCTGTCTGTATGTGAAAAAAAATTTCACGCTCATCCAAATATTCATTTTTTACACTCAGATATGAACACGGTAACATGTCAACCATGTCACCTGATAACCAGTAATTTTTCCTTGCAATGGTGCGAAAAAATCTATTCTAGTATTGAATTCTTATATAATTTTTGTCATGATACACTGGCTTTTTCTTTGTTATTAGACGGCACATTCCAAGAATGGAATACTCTCATAAACCTCGACTCTCCCTTAAATTATCCAAAATTAAATCACATCAAAGAATTCTGTGAAAATCAAAAAAATTTGAAATCCTTCCATTACTGGACGATAGACTATCCTTTGTTTTTTGAAAATCCTTTGGTTTTTATGCATTATTTAAAATCTTTGGGAGCAATGACCTCAAAACATACTCTTAATATACACCAATTAAAAAAATCAATTAAAAGAAATGCCCCTTTAACGGTCTGCTACAAAGTATTTTTTGCTATTTTGAAAAAACAAAATGACTTTAACTAGATGGGTGCGATTAAAAGTGGGGGGCTATGCCGCAAGATTTTTTCCCCCAATAAGATTCCCATTCTTTATTAGACCTACTGCGGAAGTAAAAAATCACGGCAATGTCCTTTTAATCGATAATAGTGACAGACAGCGGTTATCAAGGCATACAAAATTTACATAACGATACTGTTATTGCTTCCCAAAGAGCAGGAAATGAGCATGCTATAGGCTTTATAAAACGTTTTAAAATTGTCTGCGAACGTTATAGGAATCGCCGCAAAAGATTTGGTCTTAGATTTAATTTAATTACGGGTATTTGTCATTTTGAATTGGCTCTTTGATGTTTTGCAGGAGGTTTATTAAAATAAAGCGATAGCCATACAAAAAATATGATAAATGGTGGATTTAAGCTGGAATACAAAGGAAAAAAAATTCTACTTTCACACCACCTTCGTTAAGTTACAAGGTTTAGTCATCAACATTTTTTTTTATGATACAATCTTTTCAAATGGTTTGGCTTATTTTTCTGCCAGATATCCTCCATCATCAAAAATCATATCTAAAAAACTATCGTATGGTTTGATGAGCTGAGCATAATGAAAAAGGACTAAACATAACAAAAAATCGTTTTTTTTAGCATGTATCCTAAACCGTTCTCCTTCCATGAATCCTTTCCAAACTTTTGCGCAATGGTAACGTTTAACAATAGGTTCTGACTCAATGGATATGGTAGAGTCTCCTCCATATAATGACAACATATCATTTAAAACAGAAGATTCACATAAACCTTGGTGGTTCATGTTTAAATAAGATACAAATTTCCATAAATTACTGCCATCACATACCGGTTTTTTTCTGGGAATTAAAGGATGAACCAGTAATAAGTTTGACAATGGCGTATGATCTTCAATTTGAAAGGATGTGCTTAAGGGGACAAGTTCTAAATTTTTTTTGCTGTAACACAAGGTCTTGGCGTACAAGGTTTGTTCTTTGACATGCATAGGGCTAAAGTTTAAATCCACTAAAGATAAAAAACAATTTTCATCCTCATCTATATCTGTATTCCAAAACAATGTACTTTTGGGATCATGGATTGGCCAAAAATAATAAGGCAGTTGTTCAGATTGATGAGTTTCATCCAAAATTCTTGATACTGATTCAACGTGATAGATGGCGGTGCTTTGGGAATGCCTGCCGTCAGGAATCAAGGGATAAGTGACTTTTGTATAATCCATCCGAACTGGGTCAGTTGTTTTAGGGAATAAATTAATAATGGGAATACAATGAAGACGAAAACTATGACCATGGATTGTTTGAGACATGGTATCTTTTGAATTAAAGACAGGAATATACACATCGCCCTCTGTAGCAGTTCCCATTTTTTTAAGCACCCCTACCAATTTAATAAATGAAAATTTTTTTTTAAAATGATGATATTCATGTAATAAATGGGGTGCATATAAATGTTGATGGAGGACGGGAAAAGCGATATCATCTTTTTCAAAACCGAATCTATGGATGGCATTGTGACATTCCTTTGGATCTTTGTCATCTCCTTTTGCAATGACTGGATCCTTAGCCAATAAAATATTTCGAATCCATACATCTTGAGCATCATCAATATAGATCAACAATTCATCATTTTTGATATTTTCAAATGGGACAAGAGAAAATAGCCGGATTTTTATAAACCATTGATCATTTAATTTTTCATAACTGGTTTGAATAATTGACACCGGCAATAACACAAGATGGGAAACCGTTTGAAATCGACAAATTTCATCATCATATTGAATCAATAATGGGATCCCTTTTTTTAAATTAAATCCTTGAATAACTTTTGGTAAATCAAATTGGCATTCTAAAATTCCCATCGATGGGAGTGGGCGAATCAAATGGGGATACAATGTTTGAATCAAATTTAAAATCACACGGGATTGTTGTGATTCCATTGATTTTCTCAAAGAAGCACTTAAAAAGGCAAAGGATTGGATTAATCCTTCTATTTGGGGATCTGAAGATATTCCTTGGATCAGGTCTAATTTTCCCGCAATATCTGGATAGTTTTGAGCAAATTCTTTAGCACTGCTTCTAATATAAGACAGCTCTTCATAATAAATTTTTTCCCGTGACATACCGATCAGGTTTTTACTTTATTCCACCTGGAAAAAATTCGATTTTTATAGTACATGCTCCTTTGGGTGAAACCGGAATGGTAAAATCGAACGGCATTTTCCCATGATCCATATTTTTTTTTAAACCTAAGTAACATCTTGGCAGCATAATCAATATTGTGAAATGGCTGTACCATTACATTCCATTTTTTAAATTTTTTTCTATGGGCTTTGTAACTAATTTGCATACATCCAATATAAAATTCACGTCTATTTTGGATTAAAAGCGCCATATAGTTTTTCATAGATTCTTGGTTTTTAAAGGCTATGGCTTTTTTCCCCACACAAAGGACCCAAGGACGCATATTGGATTCATTTTTGGCAATGGCTTGAAGTAATCCATTTGGTAAACCATAATGAGATTCTAGAGTTTTAACAATCTCTTTACATTCATGTGATGTTTTGATGTGATCTGGAATATGGGTATATGCCCAACTGATACAAACCAGACTATATAATAATTTGTTGAACATCTTTCACCTCAGGAACATAGTGTTTTAACATGTTTTCAATCCCAGCCTTAAGCGTTGATGTGGAGCTGGGGCACCCAGAACATGCACCATACATGCGCACGTACACAATACCATTAACGAAAGAGTCGAACACAATATCGCCGCCGTCTTGGGCAACTGCGGGTCGAACTTTTTGATCAATAATATCTCGAATTTGTTGAACCAGTGGGTCGTCTGCGATGTCATACGACTCAAAAATCTGGGAACTGACAATTGGTAAATTGTGCTCTAAATGATCAAGGATAACACCAATAATAGCTGGGCTTAAAACGTTAAAATCAGACAAAGGATTCTTACCAACGGAAATAAAATTCTTTCCCAAAAACACATCTTCTACGCCTTGGATCTTTAACAATCGATCTGCCAGCGGATAAAATGATGCATCAAAACCTTTTTTAATATGTTGAGGAGATTGATGACCCATCACATCACATCCCACGTTGAATTTCAATACGTTTGGATTAGGAGTGTATTCAGTTTCAATCATCATTAAATCAGAAAAAGTTTAGCGTTGATATCTCATACTACCATAGACGATTATTTTATAAGAAATTTTCAATTATTATTCATGAACTCAGATACTTTACACGGGCCCTTAAGTTTTGAAACAATAATAAAAATGCTGCTTTTTTATTGCTATGGATCACCATCACCAACATATGATCAAAGGAAGCACTCGGTTAACGGTGATTGTGTCCCTGATTCTCTTGATTATTAAGCTTATGTCTTGGAAAATAAGCTCATCATTGTCATTAAAGGCAACATTTTTGGAATCGTGCGGTGATGTGATGATTTCAGTTGTGAATTTTTTATCTGCTAGATATGCCATGAAGCCTGCCGATTTTGAACATCGTTTTGGACATGGTAAAGCAGAAGCCATTGCAAGTCTGTCTCAAGTTCCTCTTTTTTGTTTTATCGGATCGTGGATTATGTATGAAGGAGTACAACGTATTTTAAATCCCATTCATTTACACCATCACCACGAAACAATTGGCATGATGGCCGTATCCATTTTTTTAAATATTATTTTGTTGATCTATCAAAAAAAGACATTATCACAAACGCGGTCTTTGATTATTTTGTGTGATTACACCCATTACAAAATGGATTTAATGATGCATTTTGGGATTGTCTTGTCTTTAGGATTGTCGTTATTTTACAATATTGTGGCATTAGATGTAGCCATTGCCATAGGCATTGGTATATATATTTTTTATTCATCATTTCATATTGCCAAACAATCCCTAGACATGTTGATGGATAGCGAATTACCTATGGATACAAAAAAGAAAATTATTCATGAAATTGTATCCCATGAACATGTCCGAGGATTTCATAATCTTCGCACCTATCAAGCAGGATCCACTTCTATTATCCAGTTTCACTTGGAATTAGAAGATCATCTTCCTCTGATTGATGCTCATAAAATTTCGGATGAAGTTGAAGAAAGTATTTCAAAAATGCTACCATCATCAGATATAACCATTCATCTGGATCCATTTTCAGGAGAATTTAACAGAAGTCACACATTCCATGATCATTTTACAAAATCATAAATTTTATAAAGATTTTTATCCCTCCATTGAGGATTCGTGGACAGGTCCAAGGGAACGTATTCTACCACTTCAAAGTGGTCATATTATGACAAACCAAGGGATTTTAACTTTGGACGAGGTGCAGTCTTATCCTGAAAGTCAATTGCCTTTTGATATTCAATCTCTTGATATTCTCAGATCTTTTAAACAAAGTGGTGATAATGTGTACCGGCGCCTGGCTCGAATTTTGGTATTAAAAGACATCCCCCAACATCCTCTTGTTGCTGGAAAAAGGCTCAGTAATTTTGTTGGTTTTTTTGATTTTTTTGGCCAAAGCAGCGATGAACATTTTAAAAAAAAATTTTTTAAAATTTTAAAAAATCACTACCGCTATGCAAAAAAACATTATAACAGTCGACCATCCCTTGAAAGAATTTTTATTTTATTCGGGTTGTTATGTGTATCAGGATCCTATGAATTTTTAAAATATAATTTTAAAAAATTTTTAAAATTATATGAAAAAGACTTAGATTATATTTTAAAATCAACTATTCAATGTGCCTACCTGTACACATTACTATTAAAAGACCTCATCCACATTAAATCCTTTTTTAAAAGGCAAAAGGAACCATCTTTTATTAGAAAAGCCATTGAAAAAATGACCCCACTTATTCGTTTGATGCGTCATGGTGATGGAGAATTATCAAAATTTGAAATATCTTTACCAATTTTTATTAAAAAAATGTATACTTCCATCATCAATCATTCCTTTGTGGATGAGTTGCTATCCCTGTCCGATAGTTCAACAGCACCTTTATCATACATTGACGGAATGTATCGTTTTGCATTGAAGCCAGGGCTTTTTTTGGTTAATACCTCTAAGCGTTTTCACCATGATGCTTATTGTGCCGGTGATGGACATCCTTATATGCAATTTGAATGGAGTTGTGGTAAACACAGAATAATCAAAATCAGTGATGTTATTTTGCAAAATCAGGATGGATACAATTTAACAGACGATTTTTTGCACCCTCATATTGATGTCAATATGAAAGATCATAACGTTTTACTGACCGGGGATTTCCACGCAACTCATGTGTCCATGAGACGGATGCTATTTTTTTCAGACAAAGGCCATGTGTCTTGTGAAGATCATGTTTTTTCTCATGCACCATTTTTATTTGCTGCACGTTTTGTCGTAAATGAAGATGTTCATTTAAAAATATCATCCCATTGTTTAGTGGCAGAATGCCCAACAATGAACAAGACGTTTAAAATTAAAACACGTTTTTTTGATGATATTGTCATTGAACAAGACCACGCTGCTTTGATCATTAAATACGGCGCTGCCCATTCATCCATTAAAACGCAATGGGTTTTGGATGCAGCCATCTAAAATTTTTTTAAAAAAAGCTCTTTAAAACCAACATCAAATGTCATTCAATCACACAAGCTCCCGAGAAGGACGTACGAAAAAATTTGAATTCTTTAATTGTACAAGATATTATTATAATAATAAGAGATTGTCATAATGATATGATGGATATCTTAATTGTTCCTCTTTTAAGGGTTTTATTATTTATTGTAGATTTTTACAAGTTTTTTTTGTACGTTTATATTATTACAAGTTGGTTGGATTATTTTAATATTGTAAATAAACATAATCCTATTGTGTACAACATATATAGTTTTTTATACAAAATAACAGAACCAGCTTTAAGGCGCATACGTCGGATCATTCCATCTATTGGTTATATTGATTTATCTCCGGTGATATTAGTTGTTATACTGTACTTTATTGAACAAATGATTGGACGCATACTTGTGCGTTTTCCTTTATAAAATGAGATATTATTAATGAAATTATTTTTACCTGCAGCATCTCAAAATCATCGAACCAAACGTGTTGCACAAGAAATTCAAAAAATTCTCAGCCACGTGTTAACAAATGGTTGCCTTCCCTTGGATTTAGAATTTAAAATTACTGTTCCCGTGACCGTAACTCGTGTTGAGGTGTCAAGAGATTTACATCATGCTCAAGTATTTATTATGCCTTTGG
Source organism: Alphaproteobacteria bacterium (assembly GCA_044355315.1). GTDB lineage: Bacteria > Pseudomonadota > Alphaproteobacteria > JALRGP01 > JALRGP01 > JALRGP01. Next base: position 13,430 of record JBIKYJ010000007.1, read on the forward strand.
GTGGCATAGAAGCAGAGTACCATCTAAAGGTTATAACCTATTTTGTTCCTTTTTTAAAAAAAGAATTATCAAAAAAAATATATTTAAAATTTACACCACATCTAACCATTCGATTAGATAAGTCATTCGATTATGCTCAAGCTGTTTTAGAAAAGATGGCAGATGCGTGAAGATGTTATTTTGGTCACAAAAGATGATATACCAACAGGCACATGCGAAAAAATGTACGCTCATCACCATGGTTTTTTACATCGTGCTTTTTCAATTTTTGTTCACAAAATGTGCAACAATGTTCCCCAAATATTGCTGCAAAAGCGTCATCATTCAAAATATCATAGTCCGGGCCTGTGGACCAACACATGTTGCAGCCACCCTAAGCCAGATGAGTCACTTGATGAAGCAACCCATAGACGTTTAAAATATGAAATGGGTTTTACAACTCCTCTTGTACATAAAGGACATTTTGTGTACCGTCATGAATTTGATAATAGCTTAATAGAGCACGAATATGATCACGTTTTTGTGGGAGAGTATGATAAAAAAATCAATCCTCATCCAGAAGAAGTTTCTAATACAAGATACATAGATTTATACTTATTAGTTAAGGAATTAACGTATTCTCCCCAACGTTTTACACCTTGGTTAAGTTCTGCTTTTCAAATTGCTTATAAAGATTATTTATAAAAATGGTAGCGGAGGAGGGATTTGAACCCCCGACCTGCGGATTATGATTCCGTCGCTCTAACCAGCTGAGCTACTCCGCCATATGATTTATTATATAACAATATTTTCAAAAGTAAAAAAATCTGTATGACCATGGGGGTGCGATTAAAAGTGGGAGCTAGGTTGCAAGATTTTTTCTCCAATAAGATTCCCACTCTATGTCCCAGATCCAATCTCGAAAATTATTTGTGCGTAGGCCCCTGGTGTTAACCATAAACATAAATGACAAATTTTTCATGATCGTTTAATCTCTAAATAGGTCAATGAATAGTTAAAATCATGGATATTGAGGCGCAGCGTGTTGATTTATTAAAAAGCCTAGCCCTTGGTCAAAGCGTAATTGAAAAACGAACAACAGTTCCTTCTTTAAATCACGTTTATCTTAAAGCAGACAATGGTCAATTACATCTATCCTTTACAAATTTAGATATGGAATTATCTATATCCATGGCTACAAAAATCCAAAAAGAAGGAGATATTTGTGTTCCAGGGGAGGTTTTTTATGAAATCATTAAAAAATTAAAAAATGATAAAGTCCTCGTTTCACTAAAACATGATACTCTTCAAGTAGAAATAAAAAGTGGTAGATCTACGTTTTTATTATCCACATTACCCGCAAGTGATTTTCCTCACATAGAAGGATTTGAGCCGACCTCTCGTTTTTCTATTCCATCTGATCAGCTGAAATTTTTAATCGATCAAACACGTTTTTCCATGTGTGAAAATACAACGCAATATACTCTTGGTGGAATTTATTTTCACATGGCACATAATTTTTTAAGAGCAGTTTCTACAGACACGCATCGCTTATCGTGCGCACAAAAAAATATTCATATTGATACCATGTTTGATGGTATGATTTTAGGAAAGAAAACAATTTTTGAAATTAAAAAATTATTAGAAGAATGCAAAAATGATGTTCTTTTACTCATCGGCTATGGCAGAATCGAATTAAAAGTTGAAACCTCTTTTGCAGACATATCTTTTAGCTCTCGCTTAATTGAAGGGAAATTTCCCGATTATGAAGCAACCTTAGAAAATCCATTAAAGCATCACATGATTGTTCACACAAAAGAATTATTGGATGCGGTTGATCGTATGGCCACGATTCTTGATAAGGACCGAGGTATTTGTTTGAAAATTACAGAAAATCAATTAATGATCAAGGCTCTTAACAATAAAATGGGAACTGCTGAAGACAGCATTGATATGCATTTTCCAAGTCACCATACCCAAGATATTTTCTTAAATTCGACCTATTTATTAGATGCCTTGAAGCATATTCATTCAGATGAAACAAAGATTGAATTTTCATCAGATAACGAACCTATTTTAATTACCCCTGTTCAAGAACATCCAGAAGAACGTTATTTGCTAATGCCACTGATTGATTAATCTCACACACAAAATCCAAGCGGATGTGCATAGATATAAAACATTGCACATCCAGATACGTCTTTCAATCCATGAAAATTTGATTTTTCATCGAAAAGATTTTTATAGTAAAAGAAAATGATACATAAATACATTTTATAATGAAAGTGTTAATAACTGTTATGTTGACCTTATTTCAGGTATGTTTTTCAAAACCTTTGCGCGTGGAAATTACAAAAGGACAGATTAAACCAGAGCCCATTGCAATCCTTTCCTTTGTCAATGATGATTTTTTGATTCATGACATTATTGAAAAAGATTTGCTCAGCTGCGGTGTATTTGAAATAGTCTCCAAAGATACCTATTTACAAAATTCTCAAGACGTGATGGACAAAGGCCCCATTTTATCAAGATGGAAAATTACAAGTGCTCGGTTTGTATTATGTGGTCGAATTGAAAAAGATTCGGATACCTTAACGATTCATTTTCGTCTCTATGATATTTTTTCAGAAAAAGCCATGTTGTCTCTGTCTTTAAAAGGAAACATATCTCAATATCGCCGTCTGGCCCATATGGTTGCGGATGAAGTTTTTAGTCGTGTGACGAATGAAAGCGGATACTTCAACACACAAATCACATTCGTGGAAACGTTGGGACGGTTTAAAAAGGGTGCCAAAAGTCGCATTGTTATGATGGACCGAGACGGTCATAATTTTCAAAAATTGACAGATGGTCCCCTTGATATCACGCCAAGATTTTCACCTAAAGGTGATCAGTTAGCCTTTTTATCGTTCAAAAACGGAAATGCCGCCCAGGTCTATTTATTAAATTTAAAAAACAAACAACAAAAAGTCCTTGGGCATTTTAAAGGGATGACTTATGCACCGCGTTTTGCGCCGAATGGCCAGGATATTATTTTTAGTTTTATCGACTCTAAAAATGGTAATAATTCAATTTGTTTGATGAATTTGGGGTCAAAGTCAGTGGATGTTTTAACTGATCAAGATGGTATTGATACGTCCCCTTGTTTCTCCCATACGGGGGAGGACATTGCCTTTGTATCGAATCGTGGAGAAAAACTAGGAGCAGCGAATATTTTTATTATGAACCGCCAAGGTGGTAATTTAAGGCGTATTACATTTGGAGATGGGCGTTACTATCAACCGGTATGGTCTCCACGTGGAGATCTCATTGCTTTTGTAAAATTGCATAAAGGGCAATTTTATTTAGGTGTTATTTCTCCAGACAGCTCTGGGGAAAGACTTATTACGAAAGGCTATCTGATTGAAAGTCCTGTGTGGACGTCTAATGGGAGGTATTTATTTTTTACAAAAGAAAACGGCCCTAATCAAAAATCAACAATTTGCTTTATTGATATTACTGGATTTCATTTACAAACATTGGATACTAAAGGGCGTGATGCATCTCATTGCGATACAATACTTATTCAATAGATATCTTTGAGGTTCACAAATTTTGATCGTTCCTTCAATCAAAACAAATCACGATGTTATTTACTCGTCATCTTCGGCAGGTTTTTTAGCTGTGCTTTTTGATCCTATTTGTGGGCCCATGGGGGGCATCATTTGCTGGGGGGGCATCATTTGATGATTAAAGGATGAGTTTTTAATATATGACGGAATCATATAGGATTCTTTTTCATTACATACATACAAAAACCCATTTTTTTTATCAAAAATTAGCACACTGTTACCCATATTATGCATATCATAACGCTGGTAATCACTGTTTTGATACATCCAAAAACCAAAACCAACAAGGGCAGCTGCCGCATAAATAAGGCTTGATATAAAATTCATCTCAAGAATAAATCTATTTATTTATAAATTTAAAATAAAAATTATTAAAAAATTATTAATTTTTTAATAATTAAATCACATATTTTTTAAATATGTGATGCCAGTTAATCGGATAACGAATGCGTCCCAAAATATGATGTAAACACAAGGTCATTCTTTGTAAATAAATTAAATGTTTTGGATACTTTATTTCAGACATAGAATCGACAATGCGTTCTAAATCTTTTGAAGATATAGGCTTTAATACAGCATCAGAATCATTTAAAATTGGTTTCATTAATAATTTGATGAATTCAATAACGCATGGATATTCATCATCAAACCCCAATTGTTGCAGCCCCATAGATTGACATATTTTATCGTGGCTCAAAAAACCGTAGTATAGGTTGTGAAGACCTTTGATAATCTGGCTTGAAAGCGGTATAGTGCATCCAAAATCACATAGTACCAAATGATTATTCCTAATTCCGATATTGGTAATATTTGCATCTCCATTTAAGATACCGTATTGATACAACGGCCTATAAAAGCTAACAAACAGATCAATCACAACGGCTTTAGAAAGCTTAGTTATAGAAAAAAAAGGATCATGATCAATCCAATGGGTGATTAAAATATTTTTTTGACATAAATGCTCAATGCATACAGGAATCACAACCGTTGGTGGTAAGATTTGAGATATATATTGTAACCAATGCCGTTCTTTGTTGTAATTCAATTCATTCAACGTGATCGATTCGATATCTTTCAAAATGTGGGTATGGTTAATGGTAAAGCCTTTTTTCTCCAATACCCTAAAAATTAACCGCAAAGACTGGATATCTTCTTGAACGTGCCGATCTAACGATGGATATTGTATTTTAATAGCCACGGTGTCCCCTGTTTTTAAAATGCCTTTATGTACTTGTCCAAGGGATGCCATATAGACTGGTTCCTTGGATAATTCTTTAAACTGATCTATGCCAATTTTTTCATCAATAATTTTTCTCACAAGTGAAAAGCTCATCGGATGGGAAAAAATGGGACGCCCCTGGTACCCGTCCTCGGTCATGATCATTTGATAATATTTGGATATTAATCCTTTTAAAGAAGAAGCTTTTTTTAGATTAGGTGCTAAAAAAAATGATATATTTTTAATAAACCTGTACAACTTAGCGAATTTTTAATGTAGCAAGACCAATCAATCCCAACACAATAGAAATAATCCAAAATCGAAAAACAACTTTTGTTTCTGCCCACCCTTTTTTTTCAAAATGATGATGGATAGGAGCCATTTTAAAGACTCTTTTTTGACGTGTTTTATAAGATCCCACTTGAATCATGACGGATAGTGCTTCGATCACAAAGATGCCCCCCACAATTGATAAAATGATTTCGTGTTTTGTAATGATGGCGACTAATCCCAAAATTCCACCAATAGGTAAAGACCCCGTGTCTCCCATAAATATTTGGGCAGGAGGTGCGTTGAACCATAAAAAACCTAAACCAGCTCCAAGTAAAGCACCTAAAAAAACACACACTTCCTGGGCCCCTGGAATAGAAGGGATATGTAAATAATGGGCAAAATGAACGTGTCCAGTGCAATAGGCAATGATGGCGTATACAATGCATGATATCATAATGGGGCCAATAGCCAATCCATCAAGGCCGTCTGTTAAATTAACCGCATTGGAGGTCCCAACCACCACAAATGCCCCAAACAAAAGATAGAACACACCCAAATACAAAACAGCATTTTTAAAAAATGGAAAAAATAAGGTGTATTGAGAGACCGTTGGAATATGGATTTCTACACCATAAATACACATTATTGATAGTATTGATTGAAAGATTAGCTTATGACATCCTGACAATCCTTTTGAATTTTTAAATCTTAATTTCTTAAAATCGTCAAAAAAACCAATCAATGTAAAAGACGTCATGAGTAACACCAAAATCCACACGAATACGTTTGATAAATCTGCACACAATAATGTTGATAATAATGTTGCCCCAACAATCAACAGCCCTCCCATAGTGGGGGTCCCTTTTTTTTCTAAATGGGTTTGGGGCCCATCTGTTCGAATGGGTTGACCATCTTTTTGTTGTTTTTTTAAAAAAGCAATGAATCGTTCACCATAATAAAAACTAATACATAAAGATATAATGACAGCTAATAATGTGCGAACCGTGACGTATTTAAAAACGTGATGACCAACGTGGGACAGGTAATAAAACATTTTTAATTAAGGTATGCTGTTAACATATCATAAGTCATTTTTATGATGTCACAAAAATTTTATATGTATCCATTATGAATCTTATTCTTATTTTGGATTGTAAAAGGGATCCTTGAAAAGGCGTCCCTTATTAAAATATATCAGGATTGCTTGCTGTATTCTTTAAATCAAAGGTGTTTTTAAGTTTTTAGAATTTTAATGTAGCGTATTTTTTTAGGTGCCAATAATTTCAGCCTGGATGGCACCTGTTGCCTTGATACCTTTTAAAATATCTGCCATATCACGGGGAGAGACCCCTAATGCGTTTAAGGCATCCACGAGTTCATCTAACGTAGCCCCTTCCACAAAAGAAAATTTTCCTTTTTCCTCATTGATTGAGGCAAGACTTCGGTCTAAAACCACCGTTTGGGGGCCACTTTGAGGACTCATAGAAAGAGATTGTAGGTTGTTATTGGTATTAACCTCTCCCACTTGTCCATTAAGTTTTTTCAGCTGTGTTTGGTACGTTTGATCTAAATTTTGTAATTCTTGGTCATATAAAACGTGGGCTGCTTTAATTTGTGATAAATTATCTGCTGTTTTAAATTTTTGTAATTCCTTAATCATCTCATCAAATTTCAATTTTGATTGTTCTTGGTCTTTTAGATATATGTCCTTTAAACGTTGAATCTCTTCCAAAGGAGAAGAATCAGTCTGGTTCGGCAATGTTAAAGACGTCATGGGAGGTATGTTTGTTGAAGATTGAACTAATAAGTTTGGTTGAGACGCCTCGGGTGTTTCAATGACCTTGATACTGATGGACCCATGGGTAATCGCAACTGGTGCAATTTTAACGTGAGCGCCCATCACAATCACACCGCTGGGGTCAATATAAATTTTTGCACTTTGATCTGGATGTACTGTTAATTGCTCAATCTCCATCATGAAATTGACCAAATCATGTTGCCTATGAAGGGGGACCTTTATATCAATGGTTGCAGGATCTAGGGAGCTCGCAATTGGCTGTTGAAATATGTTGTTAATGGTTTGTGATACGCGAGATGATGTTGTAGCATCGGGATTACGAAGACCTAAACGTAATTTTTTTAATTTTTTTAATTCAAAATCTACCTCTTTTTCAACAATCGCACCGTTAATAATTTTCCCACTGGTGGGAACGCCATCGGTCACACTCATAGCACGTCCTTGTGCCGCAATTCCAGATACGTTGACCTGACCTTGGGCAACCGCCACTACTTCATCTCGGCCACTCAGTAATGGTGTCACTAATAACGTTCCCCCCCGCAAATCTTTTGCATCTCCAAGAGCTGAAACTGTCACATCGATCCGACTCCCATGACGAGCAAACGGAGGTAAAATAGAAGACACCATCACCGCCGCCACATTTTTTCCAGATAAAAATTGTGAATGATCCCGCATGTTCACACCCAATCTTTCTAGCATGCCTGATAAACTTTCTTTTGTATAGGGAATTGAATTTAAGGTATCACCAGTTCCATTTAATCCAACCACTAGTCCGTATCCAACTAATTGGTTGTCACGAACATCTGTAAATTGTGCAATGTCTTTTAGGCGAACTTTTAAAGATTGAGGATTATTTTTATGAAAAGGGTGAACATAATGTTTATACAGACTATCATCGGATTTTATTGGTGCTCCAATGGCTTGAAAATCTACAACATCTATAATAGCTATGACTAAAAGGCAAAAACACCTGATCATCCCTCACCAAAAACAACGAATTGTTAAAGGTGTCTTTGCAAAAAACATACCATTTCAAAGTCATGTTAATCAGTTTTTTTGTCAATCCACACTGTAAGAAGCAGGAATTTTTATTAAAAATTAAATATTTTTACTATTTTAGAATATTTTTTTATCATCAACCCTAATGAATTCCACTATATTTCTGTCCTTAAATTTCCTGGTTTTAAAGAACCCAAGTGATAGGATCCATATTGAATGCGAATTAATCGATTGACTTTTAGTTTTAAGAATTCAAAAATTTTTCGGATTTCTCTATTTTTTCCTTCACGTAACTCAAGCGTTGCCCAATGATTAGCCCCATGGCTGGTTTGGATATCTAAAATTGTAATACGATAAACTACCCCATCAATCACTAGAGGTGATGTTAGTTTTAGTAAAGGTTTAATATGACCTAAAAATCTCACACGATAAAGTCTGATCCAATTGTTTTTAGGGTGCTCTGCCTCGTGAATAAAAGATGGATCGTTGGATAACAACAATAATCCTTCGGAATTAATATCTAAACGGCCAACCGATAATACGTGACCAATATCAAAATTTATCTTTAGAAAATCAAATACGGTTGGACGCGATTGCGGATCTTGGTGAGAGGTAATCAATCCTACTTTTTTATAAAAAGACCACACTTTTCGCGCAGGGCGCTCTATGGGAAGACCATCAACGGTAATTGTATCATCAGAGCTTGTAAAAAATATGGGTGTTAGAATAATGTTTCCATTCACATGGACACGTCCTTTTTGGATACATTGCTCAGCTTGTCGCCTTGATATACCACGCTTAGCCATTTCCTTAGCTAAACGTATTTTGTTAGGAATTTCTATTTTGGGTTGATCCACGCAATATGCCCATCACTTTTACGGTATACAACGTTATAAACACCTGTTTCTTGGTTTTTAAACATCAAAGTTGACTCATCTGATAAATCTAATTTCATTATGGCTTCTTCTGGTAATAATTCTAAAATTTCACCTTCCATATGCGCAATGATCGAATCAGGATAATCATGGCGATTGTCTAAAACATAATGACACGCTTGCGTAGATTTTTTTTCATCTTTGTGCTTATCTGTCAGTTTAGAATGATAACGATTCAATCGATGATCCAATTTTTTACAACAAAAATCTAATGATTTATAGGCATCTCTGTCCTGCGCTTTCACGTGAACAGAGACATGCTTTAACAAATGGACCGCAACATCACAAATAAAAAAGTGTTGGCTTTTTTTTAATGTAACAAAAACTTGTGGAGTATAACCTAAATATTTTTTAAACAGTTCCGACAAGCTGTTATCGGTATGTTGTTGTAAAGATTCTCCAATATCGATTTGACGACCAATGATGTGTATCATTTTAAACAGGAATGATTCTGTATTTTTTTTAGAATAAAAGATTTTAAAAAAATGATCAAAAATCATGTTTTTCTTCAAACTTACCGAACAATTTTTAGTGGCACCCATTTTTTATAGCAACCGTATTTTAGACAGTGGGCATTTTAAACAAATCGCTTAGAATAAATTAGAAAGTGAAATTTTTTCACCATGAAAAAAAAAAATCTGTCGTCTCGACAGCATCGCAATCAAAAAAAAAGTTCTTTTTTAAAAAAATTTTTAAGGACTTTATGTGTATTTTTTATATGGATTGGGATTGCCATCGGATTATCTATTATCTGGTTTGCTCAAGAGCTGCCAGACTTAAATAATTTTAATGCCCATATTAGAAATCCCAGTATCACGATTCAAACACAAAATGGTGAAATTATCGCTACATACGGTGATTATTTTGACGGTATTGTCTATATAAAAGATTTGCCTGCGTATGTTCCCCAAGTGATCATGGCGGTTGAAGATCGTCGGTTTTATTCACATTTTGGCTTAGACATTATTGGCTTGGTCAGAGCTGCCTACAATAATTACAAGGCAAAACGTGTTGTTCAAGGAGGATCCACAATTACTCAGCAATTGGCAAAAAATTTCCTAATTTCCCAAGGTGTCATTTCGGCTCATGACCGTTCTTATAAAAGAAAAATACAAGAATTATTGTTGGCCTTATGGTTAGAATGGCATTTTAAAAAAGACGACATTTTTACACTGTATTTAAACCGAGTATATTTAGGAGCAGGAACCTATGGCATTGAGGCTGCTTCTCAAAAATATTTTAATAAAAGTGCGCGTTATTTAACCGTATTCGAAGCAGCAGTCATCGCAGGGCTTTTAAAAGCACCTTCTAAATACTGCCCATCAGCCCACCCCAAAGAAGCAAAAAACCGTGCTAAGGTTGCTCTTGATCTGATGGAAGATGCAGGTTTTTTAAAAGATTCACATAAATACCTGAATGAAGGCATGCATCAATTTGAAACATATGAAAAAAATTATGACCGTTATATAGGAGCACGTTTTTTTTGTGATTGGATTGTGGAAGATATTCCCAATTATGTGCACATAGACCAAGATTTAATTGTTGTTGTAACCCTGGATCCTTTCATCCAAAAGTGTGCAGAAGATGCATGTGAACAAGGTTTAAAGAAATTTGGAAAAACTTTAAACACTCAAGAAATGGCTTTTGTAGCCATGACCCATGATGGCGCTGTGAAAGCTATGGTTGGTGGTCACAATTATAAAAAGAGCCAATATAACCGTGCAGTTCAAGCCAAACGCCAACCGGGATCTGCTTTTAAAATATTCGTTTATGCTGCGGCTATGGATAGTGGGATGGATCCTCAAGATATGATTGATAGCTCTCCATTTCATCAAGATAATTGGCATCCTAGTAATTACAAATGGAGAGAAACAGGACCTGTTACGATTGAAACTGCTTTTTTAAATTCCATTAACAGTGTATCTATTAGATTAACAGAAGCCCTGTCCCCAAAGAGGGTCATCTCAATGGCAAAAAAAATGGGCATCACCCAACGTTTAGATGAGCATATTAGTATTGCTTTAGGCAGTATTGAGGTCACCTTATTGGATTTAGTGTCAAGCATGGCAACATTTATTAATAAGGGTTATGCTGTTTGGAATTATGGAATTATGGAAATTCGAAATAAAAAAGGGACAATCCTCTATACGCATAAATCCCCGTCCATTACCCGTGTGATAACGGATGATGGTCTGAAAAAAATGAAACTCTTACTAAGAGCATGCGTGGAGAGAGGCTCAGGACGTGCAGCAAATGTATCCGCAGATGTGGCAGGAAAAACGGGTTCAAATGGTGATAAGGATATATGGTTTATTGGCTACCAAGACCCACAGTACGACACATCTTTGGCTATTGGTGTTTGGGCAGGAAATGACAAAAATCAGAAATTGGCAAAGATTGCAACGGGGGGGCGCGGTGCTGCCCCTGTGGTGG
>JBIKYJ010000041.1:0-8052 GCA_044355315.1 Alphaproteobacteria bacterium
ACGATTATTTGTATCATTATTTATTGTCATATCCTTCAATTAAAATAGAAATTTTTTCATGACTGCTTTTGATGTCAATTTTTTGTTCTATCATCTGTAAAACTTTTTGTCTAAAATGAAAACTGCTACAAACTTATACACACAATTGCTTTATTCATCAAATACATTTTATAATAAAGTAGCTAAGATTATGTTTTTTATAAAATGTCTCGTCAATGTATTGTGACTAAAAAAGCGGTTTTGACTGGTAACAATGTCAGTCACGCCAACAACAAAACACGTCGTCGTTTTTTACCAAATCTACAAGAATTAAGCTTGTTCAGCGACACTTTAAAACAAAATATCCGTGTTCGCATTTCAACTCAAGGACTTAGAACTATTGATTTTCATGGAGGAATTGATCGTTATGTATTATCTACGCGTAATTCTCAATTAGATTCCAGCCTATTAAAATTAAAAAAGCTTTTGATTAAAAAGGGCGCTCACATATAAAAAAACCTCATGAGTTTACCTTTTAAGTTTCGTTTTGTTAAAAAAGATCATCATGAAGATGATCCTATGTTGAATTTTGAATATTCTGCGTTGCAAAAGCGTCCAGATTTTCAGCGTATAGAGCCTCAGTTAATGAATGCGGCTGCTAGTTATTATCAACAACCCAACGAAACGACTCCACCTTTTAACAGTCAAGCTCAAGGCCAACAACAGCACCATCATGATTTTCAATATGCACACCCAAAACAATCGGTTGCATTAAAACTCGTATTATGTGTGGTTGGTTTGTGTATATGCATTATGATGGGGTGTTTTTTTTATTATTGGCACACCAAAACAACAGACACACCTTATATCCCAGGTGATTTATCCCCTTATAAGGAAAAGCCTTTTGATGTTGGCGGGTACCAAGCCCCCCATCAAGATAAAACTGTGTATGATGATTTTGAATCTTTACCCCAAGAATCCGAAGAATTATTACCACCACCGGAGGATCCTATGCCACTTGAGCAGGTTAGATCTTCAAACAAGATTCATCATTCATTTTCGCCAGGAACATTGTTGGTTGTCGGGGAAAAAGGAGACCTCATTCCAGTTCAATCACCTAATACACCTGCCACAGCTTCTGTAAAAAATTCTACTACACGAAAAAAAGATCACGTCGATCACAATGATGATCATGCCTCTTTAAACTATGACATGCCGACTCATGAAGCCTTAGGTTACGCTGTTCCGAAAGATATTCCTATCAATTCAAATGACAGGCTTTTTTATGTTCAAGTTCAAAAAGATTTACACACAGAAGCCGAAGCCATCAAAAAATGGAGTCTACTGAGTAAAAGATTTTCTTTAGATGACACTGGATCTCTTGTAAAAAGTTATGTAATAAGTGGAAAGAAAAAATATTCTTTGTTGCTTGGGCCATTTTCTGATCAATCAGAAGCCATACGCACCGCAAAAAAAATTGGATCAGGTGCGCAAATTGTGGCTTCACCCCATTAAATATTGTCAAAAAATTGTCCATGTGTTACCACACTTATCATTCCTATGCCTAGGTATTTCAAGTGGCATCCCTTTTTTATTAGTACTTGGAACACTTAGTTATTGGATGGCGGAATTATCTATGCCATCCCATGTGATTGGGGCCATGGGATGGGTGACTCTACCCTATTCATTAAAAATGTTTTTAAGTTTTGTTTTAAGGTTCCCATCGCCTTTTTTTAAAATTTTAGATCAACGGCGCGGCTGGTACATATCAACCTTGTTGGTAATGACAGGGTGTTTAATAGGAATCGCAAACCTATCCCCATTACACAATACCTATAGAGTTGCATTTTTAGGTTTTATTGTATGTATGTGCGCATCCATCCAAGATGCCATTGTTGATCATTTACGTATTGAATGGCACCAAAGAATGAATGCATCCTTTGAATGCATTGGGTTTCGTTTGGGAATGTTTATATCTGGAGCAGGAGCGCTTTATTTATCCCATTGTTGGGGATGGAAAAATGCATATATGATCGTTGCTATGATAGGATTATTGTTTGGTAGTTCAGTTTTATTCTTAGACGCCAAACCTTATGCTATGCCTACATTCCGTGTTGTTTGGAATAGTGTGTGGAGTTTAAAAAAAATTCCCTTTATTTTTGTGATTATTTGTTTTTTTAAATCGGGAGATGTTTCTATGAATGCCATGTTATCTCCTTTTTTATATGATTTAGGAGTTGATAAGCTCTCTTTTGCCAATCTTACCAAAACCTATGGATTATTATTTATTGTCTTAGGCAGCTTTAGTGTCAATATATGCTCATTTAAAAAAATGATCCATTTGTCTTTTTTACTTCAAATTTTTAGTACCTTGTCATTTGCTTATATGGGGCAAACGCCATGTTTAACTATGCCATACTTAACGATGATTGTGAGCATAGAAAACTTCACATCAGGATTTGTCAACACCACATTTATCTTATATCTATCAAAATTATGTGAATCTCGAAATAACATGGTTGCTTTTTCAGTTTTGTATACATTTTCATCATTGAGTCGCATTATCCAATCTCATTTATTTGGTATTATCTCATCCATCTATGGTTGGAGTGTTCTCTTTACTGTTTCTTCTATGATTATCCTTGGATGCTATGTTATTTTAACAAGATCAAGCCAGTCTCAAATATGATGAATTCATATAGGTTTTAGTAAGTCATCAAAATGTTGTATATTTATAAATAAATACATAAAAAAATACGAATGCGACATTGGGAAGTTGTGATTGGTTTGGAAATTCATGCACAAATATCATCGGAAACAAAATTGTTTTCAAGAGCCCCAACGCAATTTGGTGCAGATCCTAACACTCAAGTTGAATTATTAGATTTGGGATTTCCTGGTATTCTACCTGTAATCAATCATTATTGTGTAGACCAAGGGATCAAAGCATCCCTCGGTTTAAAAGGACAGATCCATTACCTTAGTATTTTTGACCGAAAAAATTATTTTTATGCTGATTTGCCAACAGGTTATCAAATTTCTCAATTTCATAAACCTTTAATGACCGATGGTTATTTAGATATTGAGCTAGATGAGACTAAAAAACGCATTCGTATTAACCGTCTTCACTTAGAACAAGATGCCGGAAAAAGTATTCATGATATTGATCCATACACATCCTATATTGATTTAAACAGATGTGGAATTGCTTTGATGGAAATTGTGAGTGAACCAGATTTACGCTCAGCCCAAGAAGCAATGGCTTATGTTAAAAAATTACGTACGTTACTTCGTTATCTTGGAACATGTGACGGTAATATGGAAGAAGGCAGCCTTCGTGTTGATGTGAACATCTCTGTTCGAAGACCTGGAGAACCGTTAGGTACCAGAGCAGAGGTTAAAAATGTTAACTCCATTCGTTTTGTGGGGCAAGCCATTGATTATGAGGTGGAGCGTCAAATTGAAATTTTGGAAAATGGTGGAACAATCGTTCAAGAAACGCGATTATTTGACGCGCAAAAATGTGCAACCAGATCCATGCGCTCAAAGGAAGATGCTCATGACTATCGTTATTTCCCTGATCCAGATTTACCTCCTTTGAAATTATCTCGAGAACGCGTTGAGACCATTCAAAATAATTTATGTGAGCTTCCTGATGATAAAATTAATCGCTTTGTTGAATCGTTGGGGTTGTCATCCTATGATGCGAAGATTTTGGTTGAGGAAAAAGATATATCTGATTATTATGAATCAGTTCTCAAAATGATGAAAGACACATCCGCCTCTGCTCCTAAGATATTGGCAAATTGGTTGATTGGAGAAGTCTTTGGATTTATGAATAAAGAAAATGTCTCTTTGAGTGATTTACCATTTTCAAAACAACAATTAGCAGATTTAATGGATGTTATGCTGCAAGGTGTCATTTCTGGAAAAATTGCCAAGACTGTATTTTCACATATGGTCAAAGAACGTAAAAATCCTAAGGATTTGATTAAAGAAATGGGATTGCAACAACTCAGTGACCCTACACAAATCGACATCGGTATTGACGAGATTTTAAAAAATTATCCCGAGCAAATTAAAGCATACCAAAATGGAAAGCAACAATTGTTTGGTTTTTTTGTAGGAGAAGCAATGAAAAAATTCCAAGGAAAAGCCAATCCAACCCTTGTTAATGATATATTAAAGAAAAAGTTATCTAAAGAATAGGTTGTGAGACAATTATTTTATTTTCCAACATGCCCAATGTCTCGGGCTGTGAGGTTAGTTTTACTTGAAAAAAAGTTAGATTTTTCTCTCCAAATGGAACGTTTTTTTGATAAAAGAGAAGATTTTTTAGCCCTCAATCCATTGGGAGTTACTCCTGTTTTTATTGATTTTGGAGATATTGTATTATCGGATGGAGTAGCTATTTTAGAATATTTAGAGGAGGTCTACCCGAGTGACTTTTTAGGTGCGACCCCCCTTCAAAGAGCAGAAGTACGTCGGGTTATTGGATGGTTTCACAGTGCATTTTATTATGATGTTGCTCAACCCTTAACCTTTGAAAAAGTATACAAGCGTTTTTTAAAACAAGGATACCCTGACCCAGCAATAGTACGATCTGTGAAATCAGAACTAAATTACCATATGCATTACATCGGTTTTTTAACTGAACAACGGGGATGTTTAGCAGGACCTCAGTTGACTATGGCTGATTTTGTTGTGGCGTCTTATGTGTCAATTATTGATTTTTTAGGAAGTATCTTTTGGGATCAATTTGATGCTGCAAAATTTTGGTACATGCGTATTAAATCAAGACCATCTTTTAGACATTTGTTAACGGATCAAATTCCTGGCATTTCCCAGCCACCCCATTACCAACAGTTAGATTTTTAATTGACTTATTCTTTAAAAGGTGGGGCGAGTGACCGGAATTGAACCGGCGGCCTCAAGAGCCACAATCTTGCGCTCTAACCAACTGAGCTACACCCGCCACTATAGGTTTAGTATTATCTTTTGATATCTTTTTGTCAAATTTATTTGGATTTTCATGATCGATGATGTTTTGATTGTGTGTAAGTTATAATATGTTTAAAGGGTACTTTTTTTTTGAAAATTGACTCTGTCTATAGATCATATATTGAGGTCTATTGAGCAAATGTCCACACAAAATATCATTGGTTTCGTTGACAGCGTCAAGGGGCTATCGGTTGTGGTTCGAATTGACAGCTCAGTTGTATCAATAGGAAGTCAATGTTATATTGAATCAGATCACCGAAAAATTTCAGCAGAGGTGATCGGTTTTGATGAGCACAAAGCGTTTGTTATGACATATCATCCGAGTCACGGCATTCACCCTGGAGACTATGTATTTTTTCAAAATCATCCTGCCTACGTTTACCCAGATACATCTTGGATAGGGCGTGTTTTAAATGCCTTGCTTGAGCCTATTGATGGCAAAGGGGGCCTAGCACCAGGATCCGTTCCCATTCCAATTTATAACACCCCCCCATCATCTTTTTTAAGGCAGAAAGTAAAAAAACCTATTGATGTAGGTGTACGTACTATCAATACATTTTTAACATGTTGTGAAGGACAAAGAATGGGGATTTTTGCTGGTTCTGGAGTTGGAAAATCCACTTTGATGTCAATGTTGGCACGTCAAGATTCTTTTGATGTGTGTGTGATTTGTCTGATTGGAGAGCGCGGCAAAGAAGTCAGAGATTTTATTGAAGACACCCTTGGTCAAGGTGGCCTTGAACGCAGCATTATGATTGTATCAACGTCTAATGAAACCCCATTGATGAGACGCCAAGCTGCCTATACTGCCATGGCCGTTTGTGAATATTTTCGTGATCAAGGAATGAATGTTTTGTGTTTAATGGATACCATTACACGTTTTGCAATGGCGATGCGTGAAATTGGATTAAGCGTTGGCGAACCCCCAACGGTGAAGGGGTATCCTCCGTCTGTTTTTGCAGAACTTCCAAAAATATTAGAACGGGCTGGACCTGGAGAAGAGGGAAAAGGATACATCACGGCCTTCATTACGGTTTTGGTTGATGGAGATGACCATAACGAACCTATTGCAGATGCTGTACGGGGAATTTTAGATGGACATATCATTTTATCTAGACATATTGCCATTAAGGGGCGTTTTCCCGCTATTGATATTTTAAAAAGTATTTCAAGAACAATGCCCCATTGTCAAAAATCAGAACATTATGAATTTGTTAAAAAAGCCAAAAAGTATTTATCAATCTACGAAGATATTGAAGATCTAGTCAGACTTGGCGCCTATCAAGAAGGCCAGTCAAAAGAGGTAGATACTGCCATTGCATTTCAAAAAGACATTGTTCCATTTTTATCTCAAGACATTTATGAAATAACAACCATTGATGATGATTTTGAATGTCTTCGTAAAATTGTTGAAAAATTTAAATAAACAAGATTGAGGCTTTGTAGAAAACCCTGATCTTGTTTATTAACAATATTATTGTAAATTTTTATTTATCTTTTGACGCTTCGATTTTTTTTAAATCAAATTGATGTACTAAATTTTGAGTAATGGTACGAATATCATCGTCTGTTTTATTATAACGATATATAATAAGTTCTTGGGAAATGGATACTGCGCACCGCACCTTTGTATACGAGTTCGTTTGTACTTCTAATTCATCTTCATGATTTATAATGTCCATTTTTACTACTAATCTATCTTGAGAAGTTGCATTGTCTGTCATATAGAGGGTTGGTTCTCCATCATGAGGCAACAATCCATGATCCATTTGTTTTATACTGAGTTGACTCAACGTATTATTAATCTCTGTTTTATCAGGACTAAGCATGATTGATGCATGTTTTTGGTTTAATTTTTCGGCAATTAATTTAGCAATCTCTGGTGAGTCAGTAGTAAGAGTAATAGAAACTGTTTTTAAAATCTCATCTTTTAAAAATGTTGTAACCGACTCTTTTGTAGGTGCATACATTCTACACACCACATAGTTGTTATGATTAAAAATACTATGTAGATTTAAATTTTTTGTGTTCTTCATAGTTTTTTATTTTATCACGTTCTGAGGAAGCTATTTTCTAAACCATTTTTAGGGTGGGACTAGGCGATGACGGTAATGTTTCCAACGTTTTTATATTAAGTATTGGAAGTTCTATTTTACTCGGGCTCTCAAGAATTTGTTGATGATTATTGAAGAATTTGGAAGAAACATTGCGATCAATCATCAGAGAATCTTCCATGCTGTGTACAAAAGATGCACTTAAAGTCATTAAAATGAAAAGCTTTTTCATGTAGTGTAAGGTTTTTAAAATTTAACTAACATAATCTTATCATAAAATTTTAAATAAATAGTTAATTTTAAAATCAAAATCATCTCAATTTCACCAGTATCATAAAAGATTTCTCGTTTTGATCGCTGCCTTGTAATGATCATGCCACTAATTTGGATAAAAAAAATATTTACGCTAAAGTAAGTTATACTTGGTCGTATAGCTCAGCGGTAGAGCACTACGTTGACATCGTAGGGGTCACAGGTTCAATCCCTGTTACGGCCACCACTTTAATATCAATTTTTTTATGTTAAAGTAAGAAATATCTTAATTACATTGACACATGATTCCTGATGTTCAATCCTATCAAGGTGTGAGTTTAGACATTAAAAAAAGCGTTATGACAACTCTTTCAAAAAAATTACGTTTAAAATTGCCCCTCATTCTTGAAGCCAATCGTATTGATTTATCTAAAATGGAACCTAATGAGCCAAAAACCGATCGTCTTATGATAAACGACAACAGAATGCGTGCGATATGTGCAGCTATTGATCATTTAGTTATGCGTTGCCCAGACCTGGTAGGACGTGTTTTAGAAACAAAATTTTTGCATAACCATTTAACACTTGTGAAAGAAACAGTTCCTCTTGGTGTTGTTGGAATTATTTATGAATCACGCCCAAACGTAACAATTGATGCATTTATTCATACGTTTTTATCCGGAAATGGATGCGTATTAAAGGGCGGAAAAGAAGCTCTTCACACCAATACATGTTTTATCAACATTATACATGAGTGTTTACAAGA
>JBIKYJ010000042.1:0-7859 GCA_044355315.1 Alphaproteobacteria bacterium
AAGCTGTGGCAGCCAAATCAGCAAGCCCTTTTACCTTAGCTTTATTCAAACCTGTACAGCGTTTTTTTAAATCATCTTCTATGGAGGTTAGCAATGTGGGAGACACCACCGGTGAGCAGTCTCATTTTATGGCTATTTGTTCTAAAATTTTCCTTATTTTAACAGGATTTTTTTATATTACAAATAAATCGTCAGGTGGTAAGGATTTGATCTCACTTATCTACACATTTGTCCTGGGCATGGATGTCATCAATTGGTTTTTAAAAAGAGCAGATAAAAAAAATCCGCTCTCCTAATTCCTGAAAAAACCAATGGGTGCTAGGCGTCCCGCCGATCCCCTTTTTAATTGCCATGGTCTAAAGTCCGCGATCTTATAAGAACGTTCTCCTCGCATCCAAACAAGGGGCTCTCTTGTGTACACAAGGTTGGCATACACAATGGTTGCTTTTAAAAGATTGACGCCTTGTCCTTTTTTAAGTGTCGGGATATCGTCTATTTTTAAAATAATCATCCGGCGATTATGTCCCAACAACAACACATCCTGGTGATCTTGTTCCCACAAAACATTAACCACTTCTCCTGTTGCGATTTGTTTTCCCATTTTTGTATAAGATAACAGTTGTTCTCCTTGGACTTTAAATCCTTTTCCTTCTTTCAGTACAATAATGGCATGCTTGTCTAATAAATCCGTTGGTAGTAATAATACATTAACCACTTCATCTTTGGGATCCATATCAATCAATAACCGTAAAAGCTCAGCCTGTTTATGTTTGGGTAATTTGTATACTGGAAGGGTATAAAACCGACCGGATGAGGTTGCAATGATCGCAAAATCTTTCATATTTCCATGAATGACGAAATGTCCTTCATCTCCTTCTTTGTATTTAATATCGTCAGTTTTATCAATCCCCACCCAATGATGTTTGCTCAAAATAAATACAATGGGCTCATCTGGGATAGCATCCTCGATCTTTGGCAAAGACAGCGGCAATTTTTCATTAAAAACCGTTCGTCTCTTACCCAGATCCGTGTCTTTTCCATATTTTTTGATAAGATCTTTTAAAGAATGTTCAATTTTTTTATGTTGCAGTGTTTTGGAGCTCAAAAATTTTTCCAAAGATTCCTTTGTTTTGACAAGGGTGTCATGTTCTTTTTTAATATCTTGTTGTTGAAGAGCTTTTAATGATTTTAAACGCATATTTAAAATGGCATCAACTTGGTTATCTGTCAGATTAAAACGATTTGCCAAGGTACGTTCGGGATGGTCGTCTTCACGAATGATTCGAATCACCTCATCCAAATGATCATACACAATCAAATAGCCATTTAAAATTTCCAAACGGTCATTGGTTTTTTTTAGGTTAAAGGATGCCCGTTTAATGGATACATCTTTTTGATGATCTAAAAATCCTTTTAATAATTCCTTTAAATTCATCACGCGCGGCACACCACGGTCCAGTGCATTTAAATTAATAGGAAAAGAGATTTGCAAATCACTCAATTGGTACAATTGCTCCATGACCATCTCTGCATTCACATTTTTTGATTTAACGCTGAGGACAATTCGAATAAAATCCTGGGATTCATCTTGGATATCAATCAGATCTGGGATTTTTTTTTGTAAAATTAAATCTGCAATTTTTTCAATCAATTTGGATTTTTCAATCATATAAGGAATTTCGGTAATAACCAAACACCATTGACCATTTTTCATGGTTTCTTTTTGAATGATGCCACGTAGTTTTAAAACACCTTTTCCCGTTTCATAAATGTTGGAAATTGTGGTATTTGAATCAATAATTTCACCACCTGTTGGAAAATCCGGCCCTTTAACAAATGCACATAAATCAGAGATCGTTGCGTTTTCGTGATACAAAAGATGGATTAAGGCATCGCAAATTTCATGTAAATTATGGGGTGGGATGGAGGTTGCCATTCCAACGGCAATACCTGTGGATCCGTTAGCAAGTAAATGGGGAAAACACCCGGGCAGCACGGACGGCTCATCCGTTTCTCCGTCAAAAGTTTTTTGAAAAGATGATCCATTTTCACCCAAGCCGTCCAACATTAGATGTCCCAAAGGTGTTAAACGTGCTTCGGTATAACGCATAGCGGCCGCTCCATCTCCATCGATATTACCGAAATTGCCTTGCCCTTCGATCAATGGAAAACGCAAAGAAAAATCTTGGGCCAAACGAACCAGTGTTTGGTAAATGGCGGCGTCACCATGGGGATGAAATTTCATCATAGTAAAGCCCACGACACTAGCAGATTTTTTGGCTTTTGATGAGGGAAGCAAGTGCAATTCACCCATGGCATACAATAAACGCCTGTGAACTGGTTTCAGGCCGTCACGGACATCCGGTAAAGACCTTGAGACAATTGTTGATAATGCATAAGATAAGTAACGTTCTGTTAAAGCTTGTTCAAATGTAATTTTCATATCTTCACCCCTTGACCAGGACACTTATCATTAGTTTAAACGAATTTTTTATGTTCTTGAATTTAATGTATGAGTTCGAGCAGGGGTGTCTCATTAGACAACTTAGTTAATCACATTTTAAGAGCTTATTTCTGAGAAAGATTCAGCCTGAAATGAGAATGGCTAAATAATTTTGCAGTGTAATTGACAAGGGGGATCACGCGACCATAGGCCATGCGACTAGGGCCCACAACCCCAATGGCGCCCATAATTTTTTCTTGGCTATTTTTAAAAGGAGATACGATTAAAGAGCAGCCAGATACACTAAATAAATCATTATCTGCCCCAATAAAAATTTGGATACCATCTCCTTTTATTGATGCATCTAATAATTGGCAAAATTTTTCTTTTTCTTCCAATATTTCAAATAACTTTTTGATATGATTTAACTCATCTATATGGGTGACATGGTTTAATAATTGTGATTGTCCTTTGACAATTAAATGACGCTCATGTTGATCATCGACCCACACAGCCAATCCTTTTTGGATCAATAATGATGTAGATTCGTCCATATTCAGACGATGTTGCGCCATTTCTTCTTGTATCATACAGGTGAAAGTTGTTAGATTATGACCAGGTAAGCGATAAGATAAATACCTGCTGGCTTTTTCAAGAGTTGAGGTTGACATACCTTCAGGAATATCAATAATTCGATTTTCAACGTTACCATCTTTCGCGGTTAATACCACCAAAGCTCTAGTAGAACTGATTGGTACAAAATCAATTTGGTTTAATAAAGGGTCACTTTTAGGAGCCATGACAACCCCTGCACACCCAGACAAACCAGTTAAAACATCTAATAATGAGGATGCCGTATGATCTTGGCAAGAATCACTTAAGACATTTTTATCCGTTGTATCTAAATCGCTAATTTCAAGTAAGCCACTAACAAAAAAACGTAATCCTTTTGCGGTTGGAACTCGACCCGCCGAGGTGTGAGGTGCATATAATAAACCTGCATCCTCCAAATCAGACATAACGTTTCGAATCGTAGCAGGTGATAAATTTTCACGTCGAATTTTTTTGGAAAGAGTTCTAGATCCAACAGGTTCTCCAATTTCAACATAAGTTTCTACTAATTCTTTAAAGATTGCTAATGATCTTTGATTAAGATCGTCAATCATTTCTCACATGTTTTGATGGCACCTTTGTTTTAATATAAACGATTTTGATATTTAATCAATGTGATGCATGCGTTCACAGCAGTTTTCATTTTAAAAATAAGGCTAATATTATCATTTTAAATACACTTACGTATCAAAATTATGACATATATCATCAACAATAAGACTAAGAGGTGCAACCAATTCTTATTATTAATGACGCCCTATTGATTCACACTGGTCAAACCCGATTTGCAACGCCTCATGTAAAATGGTTTCAAAATGTTTACTGGACAGATGTGATAATATTTTTTCACTCACCCCCCCTGGGCTTGCGACCTGTTGAATAAGCTCATTAATTGGAATATTGGAATTTTTTAACAGATGATGACATCCTTGCAACAGATCCAAAAGCATTGAAAAACACGTGTCTGGATTCATTCCTTTTTGAACGCCCCATTCATAAAATCCTTTAAAAAAAGTCCATAGGATAGCTGGTCCTGATCCGCTGAGTGGTGTTATCACAGACATATCTTTTTCACTGTCTACAAAATATGCCGGTCCCAATGTTTTTTGTATTTTGTAAAGTGTTGGGTGATTAATAGTCGTTTTAACGTAAATAATTGGAGACAAACAAATATTTGGCATTGCTAATACCCATAACTTTGGATACACAGATTGTAATTTATCTTGACTTGTGCCGGCTAAAAAAGATATACACACATCGGCTGTTACCTTTAATGATGACAAGGCGTCAATATCTTTTGGTTTGAGGCATGCAATTAAACAATCAACGTGTGAGGTTGATTCGTCAAGTACATGAATGCTGAGGTGATTTTTTAGATCATCTTTTAAATATGGATCGTGAACAATCACATAATAATCACTATCGGATAATAATTTTTCAATTACATAGGTACCAAGGCGCCCGGCCCCTATCACTAAAACCTTAAGCCGGTCTCTTTTCGTTTTCATAAGTATGATAAAATGATTTTAAAAAACATATGGATAACAATATGATAGATTTGAAATTGACGGATGGTCAAATACGCAGTCTTCCAAAGGGGTCGACGCCCCATGACTTGGCAACCAGCATATCAACCTCTTTGGCAAAAAAATCAGTCTATGCTTTGGTAGATGGCGTTGAATTTGATATGACACGCCCCATGATGAATGGTGGCAGCTTTGAGTTAGTCACACAAGATGACCCCAGGTCATTACATCTGCTTCGCCATGATATGGCTCATGTTTTTGCCCAAGCCATCAAATCTTTATATCCATCCACACAAATCACCATTGGCCCAGCCATTGATAATGGGTTTTATTATGACATTTATAGTGATACAAAAACCTTAACCCAGGATGATTTTAAAGAAATCGAAGATAAAATGCGTCACATTGTCGCATCCAATATCCCTTTTGTCCGTCACGTATGGCCCCGTGCCCAAGCTATTGATTACTTTAAAAATATTGGGGAGAATTTTAAAGTTGACTTGATTGAATCAATTCCAGATGGAGAGGATTTAAGCGTCTATCAGCAAGGTGATTTTTTTGATTTATGCCGCGGCCCCCATTTACCGTCCACTGGGCGTGTGGGTGTGCATTTTAAATTAATGAAGGTGGCTGGGGCCTATTGGCGCGGCAATGCTAAAGGACCCATGCTACAACGTATTTACGGCACAGGCTTTTGGACCAAAGATCAATTGGATCAATATCTCCACCAATTGGAAGAAGCTCAAAAACGTGATCACAGAAAATTAGGTCAAGACTTGGGACTTTTTCACGTCCAAGAAGAGGCGGTTGGCAGTATCTTTTGGCACCCAAAGGGATGGACATTATACCGCTTAATCGAGGATTATATGCGCCGCAAACAACAAGAACACGGTTACGTAGAGGTTAGAACGCCCCAATTGGTAGACCGCAGCCTTTGGGAGGCATCTGGGCACTGGGATAAGTTTGGCACTCATATGTTTGTGGTTCAAGACAATGATCAACATCTAGCCATCAAGCCGATGAATTGCCCGTGTCATGTACAAATATTTAAAAAAGGACTCAAGAGTTATCGTGACTTGCCACTGCGCATGGCGGAATTTGGATCATGCCACAGAAATGAATCCTCCGGCTCCATACACGGCATTATGCGAACTCGTGCCTTTACACAAGATGATGCACATATTTTTTGCTCCGTCGATCAAATTGTATCGGAGACTCAAAATTTTTGTACCTTTTTAAAAAACGTGTATCGGGATTTTGGATTTCATGATATTGTTGTCAAATTTTCAGATCGACCTGACGTAAGAGCTGGGTCTGATGATGTGTGGGATCAAGCAGAAGTAGCCCTTAAAAACGCAGCCATTTTATCAGGTTTGGATTTTGTCATGAACCCTGGTGAAGGAGCATTCTATGGTCCAAAATTAGAATTTGTTTTAAAAGATTGCCTGGGACGAGATTGGCAGCTGGGCACGTTACAGGTAGATTTTGTTTTACCAGAGCGTTTGGGTGCAACGATTGTGAATAAAGAGGGAAATAAAGAACGTCCCGTTATGTTACACCGCGCCATTTTGGGATCTTTTGAGCGTTTTATTGGAATTTTGATTGAACATTATGGTGGTAAGTTACCGCTATGGTTAGCTCCCATTCAAGTAGTGGTAGCACCTTTAACTAGTGCATTCTTATCTTATGCACAAGAGGTCTGCGCTCAACTCAAACGTCATAATATTCGCTATACCCTTGATGACAGATCTGAAAAAATTGCATACAAGGTCAGAGAACATAGCCTTCAAAAAATACCTTTGATTGTGGTAGTTGGCGCCAAAGAACAAGAATCACACACATTATCGGTTAGGTTTTTAGGAGACACCAAAGACCATACCATATCTATGAATGTATTTTTAGATCAATGTTTCTCCTCGCCTTCATAGATAATTTTATTTTTCTGTTGTTTTTGCATAATAATATTCCGTTGTATATTCTAATTACCTTTGGTTTAATCAAAGACATGATCATGAACAGCGGATTTGGAGCATGGGCTATGGTTGATTGTGTAGCGTATAGTATTCTTTTTTCGTCAAGGCAATTTATCAAAGATCATGGTTTTTTACCGTCTTTTTTAATATTTAGTGTATTCTTTTTTTTAAAAACTTTTTTGTACGCTTATCTATTAAAAGGAAGATTTGTTAATATATGTCCTTATTATGTATCAAACTTATTGCTATTTTATTTTAATTACAAATATAATGCTTTTAAAAAGCCATTACTTAAGTAGATTTTTTTTGTTGTTAAATCAGTGTCTGTGGAAAGGTAGAGGGTGCAATTAAAATTAGTGGGGGTAAACAGCCAAGATTCTTATCTCAATAAGATTTCCATTCTCTAGCAGAACCTTTTGATGATAGGGAGATGCAAGACGCATCCCTAAAAGCACAGAATCGACGTCTGACATGACGTCAATAAGAATCTTGTGCTTTTCGGAGCAACGCAGCCCTCCCCTCCTTATCAGGTAATGATTTACGGCAGATATTCTAGTTGTGATTTTCTACACTTTGGTTTACCTCTTCGCTGTTCTGTTTATCTGTATAATTAACTGTAATGTTCTTATCCTTACGATATTTTTCTACATCGTCTCGAGTTGCTTGTG
This sequence comes from Alphaproteobacteria bacterium, assembly GCA_044355315.1. Classification (GTDB taxonomy): domain Bacteria; phylum Pseudomonadota; class Alphaproteobacteria; order JALRGP01; family JALRGP01; genus JALRGP01. The sequence continues at coordinate 7,223 of JBIKYJ010000042.1, forward strand.
AAACATTCGAACTGATATAGATGGTTTTTAAGTTAGTTAAATTTAAAAACCTAGGATCTTCCAAGGACGTGCATCCCCTGAGATCAAGATCCTCTAATTTGTCTAGACCTAACAAAATAATTGCTTTTAGCTTATCAAGCTTCTGAGTACCAGAGATCTTTTTTAAGTTAGGTAAACTACAAAAAGTAAGACTTTCCAAGGACGTGCATCCACTAAGATTAATATCCTCTAATTCGTATAGACAATTCAAATCAAGTGTTTTTAGATTATCAAGATTCTTAAAAGAGATCTTTTTTAATCGTAAATACTCAAGCTTAAGCCTTTCCAAGGACGTGCATACCCTGAGATCAAGATCCTCTAATTCCTCTAGACCTAACAAACTAAGCATTTTTAGCTTATCAAGCTTCTGAGTACCAGAGATATTTTTTAAGTTATTTAAACGATGAAGCCTAAGACTTTCCAAGGACGTGCATCCACTAAGATCAAGATCCTTTAATTCGTCTAGAAATATCAAAGAAAGTGTTTTTAGCTTATCAAGCTTATCAATACCAGAGATATTTTCTAATTGATTCAAGTTCTCTAGTTCAAGATTTGTGACCTGATCACTATTTCTAACATTTAAACTCTTAATATCAAG
>JBIKYJ010000044.1:0-7747 GCA_044355315.1 Alphaproteobacteria bacterium
GATTATCAATACTGTCGTGAATGAAATTAAAATTTGGGTAAGTTTTTAAAATATTTAATCGACTTTTTTTTAAGGACACATCATAGTACTCATTCATTTGGTCCAATCCAATAACGCTGTATCCCTCTTGAAGCAACTTAAGGCTCAAGTGATAACCAATAAATCCACTGGCTCCTGTGACCAAAATATTTTTGAACATTAAAAAGAATTTTTATTTTTACTGTAACATAGAATCGGTATCATCAACAGATGATGTTTTCAACCTAACGGATTGTCATTAGGTTGAAATCTTTTTAAAAAGTAAAAGACTTTGAAGTTTTATAAAATATTTTTTAAGAAAAAGTCAACAGAATGGCCTGTTTTGGGGCATGTCCAATCGGGGGCGATATCTTTTAATGGTTTTAAAACAAAAAGTCTTTCAAAAAATAATGGGTGAGGAATAACCAAATTGTTACTGTCCATGACAAGATCGTCATAACTAATGATGTCAATGTCAATAATACGTGGTCCGTAACATATGCCTTTGGATCTACCCATATTTTTTTCAATAGCTTGAGTAAAAATTAATAAATCTTGTGGACTTAAAAAAGTATCACCTTTAATGACTTGATTTAAAAAAAAGGGTTGATCAATAAAATATTGAGGTTCTGTTTCAATAATATTGGATTCAATAATATTAAAAATAACCTCTTTTAATGAGTCGACACAATGTTTTAAATTTGTGAGGCGATCATCTAAATTAGATCCTAAACTTAAATAAACAGTGGTCATTAGGGGATAGGATAAAACTCCCCAGAAATGACTGTTTGGGATTTTGCAGTCATGTAAACCTTTTCTACATCGTAGGTTCCCTTAATAATACCGCCACGTTTTGAAGCACTGTAAGACGTCAAATTTGTTTTTTGCAAACGTTCTCCCCAAAACGGAAATAAACGGATATGTGCAGATCCACACACTGGGTCCTCAGGAATCCCAACTTTCGGAGCAAAATAACGCATCATAAAGTCAACTTTTTCATCAACGATACCATTATTCACCGCCGTCAAAGTGACTGCTCTGGAGGGCAACTGCATGATTTTATTCAAGTTTGGATCGATGCGTAACAAATCCTCAGGCCTTGATAAAACAATCACATAAATTTGATCATCACGGTAGACGGATTCAATTGGAACGTAGCCAAGAGCACGCATTAATAATTCAGGAATCGCTGCTAATTGAAGTTGCTTTTGAGGAAAAACAAGTGTAATTTCACCGCTACTTCTAGAAACAGCGGTAATTTGCCCGGCTAAAGATTCAAAAGTAATCTGATTTCCAGACACCTTATTAAGACTGAATAATAAATGAGCAGCTGCTAACGTTGCATGACCACAAATTGGTATTTCATCTTTTGGACTAAACCAACGAATCGCAAAATGGTTCGATGAAATAAATTTGACAAATGCCGTTGCAGAAAGATTAAATTCCGAAGCAACTTTTTGCATGTCTGTAGTGTCCAAAAAGTCATCTACAAAAAAAACCGCGGCTGGATTTCCAGAGAAAAACTTGTTTGCAAAAGCGTCTACAACATAAAAGTTCATCATTTGAAAACTATAAGCATAATAAATATATTACTTTGAAAATTAAATTATTTGCAAATATTTATAAAAAATATCTTAAAAAATAATTTTTTATTTATTAATTTTTAGTAAAAATTTAAATTATTTATGGTTACTGATCATCTCCCATTTTAAGAGCCGCAATAAATGCACTTTGAGGAATATTAACACTGCCAATTTGACGCATACGCTTTTTTCCTTCTTTTTGTTTTTCAAGCAATTTTCTCTTACGCGTGATATCTCCGCCGTAGCATTTGGCGGTTACGTCTTTGCTGAGGGCTGAAATGCTTTCTCTAGCGATGATTTTACCGCCAATGGCAGCTTGGACTGCAATTTTAAATAATTGCCTTGGAATCAAATCTTTAAGACGTTTACATAATGCTCGTCCGCGTCCTTCTGATCGGGATTTATGAACCATCATGGCCAGTGCATCCACAGGATCACCGTTAACCAAAATTGATACCTTCACTAAATCACCATCTCGGTAATGATCCATATGATAATCAAAGGATGCGTATCCTTTGCTGACAGATTTTAAACGGTCATAAAAATCAAACACAATTTCATTGAGAGGCAACATGTATACAATCATGACCCGTTTTTCACCAATATAAGATAACTCCACCTGTTCCCCTCGGCGCTCTGTACACAAGGTCAAGACTGATCCTAAATAATCATCAAACACCATGATGGTAGCTTTGATCCATGGCTCTTCAATTTTATCGATTTTAACAACATCAGGCATATCAGCAGGATTATGTAAATCAATCACTTGGCCATTTGTCATGTGTAATTGATACACAACACTAGGGGCAGTTGTAATTAAATCTAAATTAAATTCTCTCTCTAACCGCTCTTGAATAATTTCCAAATGAAGAAGTCCCAAAAAACCACAACGAAACCCATACCCAAGGGCGGCTGAGGTTTCGGCTTCAAAATGAAAGCTAGCATCATTAAGATGTAATTTTTCTAAGCTATCTCTCAGTTTTTCAAAGTCCCCCGCGTCCACAGGAAATAGTCCGCAAAAAACCACAGGAACCGATGGCTTAAATCCTGGAAGTGCTGATGATGTAGGACGACGATCTTCTGTAATGGTGTCACCAACTTTACAATCCGATACACTTTTAATGCTGGCAGTGATGAATCCAACTTCTCCGGGCAGTAAAGATGGTGTTTCAACTTTTTTTGGTGTAAAGTAGCCAACACGCTCCACTTCATAGGATGCTTGTGATCCCATCATACGAATTTTCATACCTTTTTTGAGTGTTCCTTCCACAATTCGAACCAAAATAATGACACCTAAGTATACATCGTACCAACTGTCCACAAGCATCGCTTTTAATGGTAAGGTGGGGGCTAATTCTCTTTCATTATGATGAGGTGGGGGAAGGTATTTCACAATGGCTTCTAATACATCGGGAATGCCAATACCTGTTTTGGCGGAGATAGAAACAGCATGGGACGTATCAAGCCCAATCACTTCCTCGATTTGTTGTTTGACGCGATCGATGTCAGCCGCAGGAAGATCAACCTTATTTAAAATCGGAATAATGTTATGATTGGCCTCGATGGCTTGGTAAACGTTGGCAAGCGTTTGCGCCTCTACCCCTTGGGATGCATCTACAACAAGTAAGGATCCCTCGCATGCTGCCAAAGACCGGCTGACTTCATAAGAAAAATCTACATGACCTGGTGTGTCCATTAGATTTAAAATATATTTTTGACCATCTTTAGCCTGATAATGAAGCCGTACCGTTTGCGCCTTAATCGTAATCCCCCGTTCACGTTCAATGTCCATGGAGTCCAATACCTGTTCTTTCATTTCACGCATTTCTAAAGCACCACATAATTGGATCAATCGATCGGCAAGGGTTGATTTTCCGTGATCAATATGGGCAATAATGGAAAAATTACGAATATGCTTCATCTTATTTTTATCAAAATCATCGTGACTATATTATATCATTGTTTTGTAATAGATTTTCTAAACCTTTCATCATGTCATCATGGCCTGCATGTCATATTTCATGACGACCCTTGAATCAAACACATCGCATCTAATATTTAAATAGTTTTGAATTTTGTTGTAAATTTGCAACGCATTTTTACGCGTAGCTCCGGTGCTGATCCCCAGGATTTAGTGTGATTTTGAATTAAAAATCTGATAAATTAAAATAAAAGTTTTATTCATATCTCTTGCCCTTATTTGTACCAAAAAAGACAACGGGTTTTCAGGGTACTCCTCCTGTTCAGGGTGATAAGTCTATATCTCACCGTGCATTAATTTTGGGATCCGTTTTTCCAGGTGTTACAAAAATTATTGGTTTAAATGAAGGGCAGGATGTGATGTGTACACAACAGGCCTTAGAAATGCTTGGTGTTCGGATTCATCGTGATGGCCATATAAGAACGTTGATAGCCCCCGACACCTTAAAACCCAAAAGCCATGTTTTTTGGATGGGAAATTCTGGAACAACAACACGTTTGATGATGGGTGTATTTGCGGCCATCCCAAAAACCCTTTATCTGGATGGGGATGTGTCTTTAAGAAAGCGTCCGATGGGACGCGTTATTCAACCTTTATCTGATATGGGAGCAGTCATTCAATCGCGTTCGGATTGTTTGCCACTTGCCATCACGGGAACGTGCAATCTCGCATCAATGACTTATCAGATACCTGTTCCCTCTGCCCAGGTTAAGTCTGCTATTTTATTAGCAGGGCTATTTTCAAAACACACAACCACCGTCATTGAAACAATTCCCACTCGTGCTCACACTGAGTACATGTTACAGGAACTTGGTTATTCCATTGACATCAAGGATACTATTATTCGCTTGGTCGGACAGAAACATCTTCAACGAGATAGGATTATCCATGTGCAAAAAGATCCCTCTGGAGCAGCTTTTTGGGTTGTTGGAGCGCTAATTACTCCAATGTCTGAAATTACATTAGATCACATCTGTATGGACCCGTTTCGTTTGAAATATATTGATATTTTAATACAAATGGGGGGAAATATTCGTATCATGAACAATCAAATTGTGGTCAAAAGCTCCAATCTTCATGGTATTCACGTAACAGATCATTATGCATCCCATTTAATTGATGAGTATCCTATTTTATTTATCGCAGCGTCTTTAGCTAAAGGTCTTAGCCAATTTGATGGGCTTCATGAACTCAGGACTAAGGAGTCGAATCGTTTGGAGGGAATGATGGAGCGGTTAAAACGCTTTGGTATTAACACATGGATTCACAATGATTCATTGTTTATCCAAGGTCAAAGTGGTCGTTTTGATCGTCCAGACATAACTATTGATGCGGATCATGACCACCGCATCGCCATGAGCTTTGCTATATTAGCTAGTGGTACTACTGGCTGCCATATCAAAAATCATGATACGGTTTCCACAAGTTTTCCGAATTTCTGGTCTTATTTACTATATGAATCAAGAGGTGTTCTATGATTATTTTAAACATGCCTTATACAATGGATCCGCTAGAGTCCTTTTTTAAATTTCAACACTTAAAGGGTGCTATATTTTTAGATTCCAATCCTATACCTGATCTTACGTGGCCCAAAGGGACTGGACGTTATTCATTTATCACCGCACTTCCGGAAGATATTTTTATGTTTCGAAATGACGACCCCTTTCCATTTTTAAAAAGTTTTCTGCAGCGTCATAAAAAAAACCATCACCCAGATTTGCCTCCATTTCAAGGAGGCTTATGTGGATTTTTCTCTTACGATTTATACAAATTTTTAGAAGATATTCCAAAAACCCATTCAGACATTAATTTTCCTGATTGTTGTTTGGGGGTGTATCAAACGGTTTTGGCTTGGGATCATGAACTTAAAAAATGTTATTTAATGAGCCATGACCAATCACAAGTCAGTGACTTTTTACAAATATTAGAACAAAATGTGTTAAAACAGCCCATTTATCCCATTGAATATCCTAAAATTCACAGTGACCACACCAAAGAATCTTACATTCCCCTTATTGAAAAAGTACGTCAATATATTGAAGAAGGAGACGTCTATCAAATTAATTTAGCAAGAAGGTGGACTTGCCAACTCAGCTCTATTGATAAGCGTTTCGATTTATATCAATTATTGCGTCAAAAAAATCCTGCCCCTTTTTCAACGTATATGAATTTTGATCCGACCTATATTCTATCATCCTCCCCAGAGCGTTTTTTAAAAGTTTTAAACAGCAGTGTTGAAACACGACCTATCAAGGGAACATGTCGTAGATCCGATGACCTGACTCAGGATTTATGTAACCAAAATTTTTTAAGGTCTTCATCTAAAGATCAAAGTGAAAATGTTATGATTGTGGATTTACTTCGTAATGATTTATCAAAAGTATGTAAACCCCATTCTGTTAAAGTACCGTCTTTATTTGATTTGGAAACCTACCAAACGGTTCATCATTTGGTGTCAACGGTTACTGGGACCTTAGATGATGCGTATGATGTGATTGATTTGTTAGTGGCCACATTTCCAGGTGGTTCGATTACAGGGGCACCAAAAATACGTGCTATGGAAATTATACGTGAATTGGAAGGGGTTGCAAGAGGGCCTTACTGTGGATCTGCTGGATATTTATCATTTAGCGGGGCAATGGATACAAATATTTTAATTCGAACATTTTGTGTTCACCAAGATATGTTATCTATTCATGCGGGTGGCGGGATTACCTATGACTCGTCACCAGAAATGGAATTTGATGAAACGGAAGCAAAAGCCGAAGCAATGTTAAAGGCCATGGGCAATACATGATATTATTTTTTTTCGTATTCCTTTATGACGCTCATTTACATAACATTGTTAGCGGTCTTATCTCCAACGCAATTCCAAACGTCATTAAATTACACGCTTAACATCTGAGGTGATCTGAAAACATGCTATGATGAGAATCATCCATTTTGATAGGTTGTCATGATCATTGCACTCGTGGGTAGACCCAACGTTGGAAAATCAACTCTTTTTAATCGTTTATGTAGGAAAACCATTGCGATTACCCACGCAACCCCCGGGGTCACCCGTGATTGTCGAACCGAAGATGTAGAGTTTTATGGGTTGAATTTTTCGGTTATGGATACGCCTGGAATTTTTGACCATGAGTCAGATCAACGATTTGTTCAGGATATGCAAGCCCATGCATTGGCGGCCTTTGACAAAGTTGATATCATTTTTTTTATGTTAGATGGGCGCCAAGGACTCACCCATGTGGACGGTGATATTGCACAAGTTTTAAAAAAATTACATAAAAAGGTAGTCATTCTTGTTAATAAGGTTGAACATGATGTGCACCTGGCCCATGTCGGGGAGGCTTATGCTCTTGGTTTTTCAGATGTTTTTCCGATTTCTGCCCAAGATGGAAGTGGTTTGAGTGATGTTTTTATCCATCTTAAAACTCTTGATCCATCATTTGATGATTATAATGATGAAGATGTAGAGGAAATAGAAGATGCTTCTAAAACCTTGACTTTATCAATCGTAGGACGGCCAAATGTTGGAAAATCAACCCTTTTTACCATGATGATCGGTAAAAATGTTCAATTGGTTCATGATTTTTCGGGCGTTACACGAGACAGCGTTAAATTAAGCTTTGACTACGAGGGACGCGCTTTTCATATTGTTGACACCGCTGGTATTAGAAAAAAAATCAAGGGAGGCGATGCATTAGAAAAAATTAGTGTATCAAAATCTTACCATGCAATTGAACAATCTGATATTGTTTTAATGGTGATTGATGCTTTGACGATTGAAGATTTTTTGGACAAACAAGATATGACTTTAATTCAAAAAATTGTTGAATTAAAAAAATGTTTGATTATTATTTTAAACAAAATGGATTTAGTTCCTGTTAAAAAACGCCCCCATCTCATTACCACCGTTCAAACTATACTTAATCATGAATTTAGTGGTATTAAAAATCCTCATGTCTTGTTAATTAGCGCACAGCGCCCTACATCACTTGCCAAAATTATGGGTGACGTTTTAGACATTGAAAAACGTTTTTATAAAAAGTTTAAAACGTCTGAATTGAACCGTTTTTTACAAAAATGTTTGGATCACCATAAACTGTCAAACGTAAAGATGAAGTATATGTTTCAAATTAAAAGTGCACCTCCCATGTTTTTT
>JBIKYJ010000045.1:0-7730 GCA_044355315.1 Alphaproteobacteria bacterium
AGAGATTATCAAAAATATTAATGCTACACAAATGATGATTAAAATCGTCCATGATGTCATGGTAGATGTATTAAGTGTAGATAGTCCTGAATTAAATTTAAAAGCCTCCCCCCATTATATTATGATGGTGGGACTACAAGGAAGTGGAAAGACAACTACATCGGCAAAGCTTGCCTACTATATTGAAAAAAAACTCAAAAAAAAAACGTTGCTGGTGTCATTAGATGTTTATAGACCAGCAGCCCAAGAACAACTTAAAATTCTCTCAGATTCTCAAGGATTTTTGTCATTACCGATTCACCTCCATGAGGGAGTTTTTGATATTTTAAAAAGAGTTCCTGATTTTGCTAAAACAAATATGGTAGATGTGGTCATTTTAGATACTGCCGGGCGGCTACATATCGACGATGATATGTTAAAAGAATTGCAAACTATCTCATTGCGTATTAAATTACATGACGTATTTTTGGTGTCGGATATGATGACTGGACAAGACAGTGCCAAAATCGCCAAAGAGTTTTTGTCTCACGTACCTCTCAGCGGCCTTATTTTAACCCGTGCCGATGGTGATGGACGGGGAGGAGCAACCCTGTCTATGGGATATATAACTGGACGTCCCATTAAATTTTTGGGAATGGGTGAAAAAATCGACCAGCTAGAAGAATTTTCACCAAAACGTATCGCAGGTCGAATTCTGGATCAAGGTGATATTGTGAGTCTTGTTGAAAAAGCTCAAGAAATTGCTGAAGTTGGCAATACTGAAGATCTAATGAAAATGATGATTAAAAAAAATCTTAATTTTAACGATTTTCATAAGCAACTCTTGATGATGTTGAAAATGGGAAAATTTTCCTCTTTACTTAGTTTTATCCCTGGCTTTAGCCAAATAAAAAGTCAAGTTAAAGATGAAGACGTATCCAAAACTTTGAAACGACATATTGCCATTATCTTATCTATGACCCCAAAAGAACGAAAAGATCCATTATTACTGAACGGCATGAGACGTAAACGTATTGCTAAAGGAGCCGGGGTTGATATTGTTTTTCTTAACAAATTCATTAAACAATTCGAAGGAATGAACCAAATGATGAAAAAAATGAAACAAAAGAAAGGTCTTTTTTCTAAATTTTAAATATATTAATATTTTTTTAACTTTTTACATTCATATTACTTTAAATTAGCTCATATTGTAACAATGGATTGATTGTATTTTTCATACTTATGATGTCACTCGGTGGGTGTGGCTGCTTGTCCGATTTTAAACCCACAAGTCAAAAGATTTTAACAAAGGATTGGGCAAAACAGTGTACACCTTCGCTCCCTCAAAATAAACTTTACACATACCGAACACTTGGAAAATGTCGTTTTTTAAAAAACCCTTTGTTAAAGCAAGATGATCGTTTAATTGAGTATCGATAATGTTCATTATACCCATATCACCCATTCGGATATCTTATATCAAAAAACACAATAAGACTTTGCCTTTTCAAAAAGATTGTGAAACTGAACATGTTCATTCTACGTCCCTCATCACTGCTACCACATCTTATTCTTCAAAAGAAGTATTGACGTACATTTTAAATGCTATGGAAGCACTTAAAAAAGATTTATTAAAAAAAAAAAATCTAGAAGACATTATCACAGATTACCAGTCTATTTTTTTACCACATTTCTCGAATGACGATCCTGTTATTCAGCAATTTATTGACGAAGCTTATATAAGACTTAGGATTGAAATTGCAAAACTATCATTATATTAATTTTTCATAATTTCAACCGCAGAATCAATTGCCGTTAGACCTCCTCCAATGATTACAGTTATTTGCCCCATTTGTAATGGGTTTTTTAAATGAAGTCCCATTAAGTAATCACTAGCAAAGTGAACATTTTTTAAAGACTTATAAATATTTGGGACATAAGGAGCACCTGCTCCTGTGGCTAAAATAATTGCTTGTGCACCAAGATCATTAAATATGTCGTCGATAGTGATTTCGCTATCCACTCTAATTCCACACAGCAAACTAAAACGAGACCGTCTCTGCAATAAGGTACGAAGAACATTCAAATATCCTTTATTCCAACGTTTTGTAATTCCGTAATCCATAATCCCACCAAATCCGAAAGATTCATGGCTCATTAAATATGATGCATCTTCAATGGCGGCATGCCATTCTTGCGGATAGTCCGATACAACCATGCCTTCGATCATGATCACCTCAAATCCGCGTTGTAATAATTCATAAGATGATGCCATTCCTGAGGCGCCAGAGCCAACAACCACAATGCGACCGCCTTGATAAGGTTGCGCTAAAAACATCTGAACGTTTAATGGGTTCCACAAGCTCAAGGTATAATAAATCTCAAACCCATAAGGTGACCTCATAACCTCGTTTAAGATGGTGCTTTCCACGTAGGGCGTATCAACTGCCTCTTGTATCTGAAAAATACAGGACCGCACGCAATCGTAACAAATACGATGCCCTGTTGCGGCAATCAGTGGATTATCAATCATGGCAGTAGCAAGGGCTCCAATCACATGGCCTTGGCGGTATAAATGGTGCATTAGAGATATTTTTTGACCTAAAGGACATCCCTGTTTAAAGGAATCCTCAGTTTTTAAACCTGTGGTACATGAATCCTTACCGCGGTTATGACAAATTAAACAGTAATGACTGTAAGATAATGCCAAATCTGAATTTTGTGTACTTGGAAAAGTTGTTGGTTCGGGGTGTTTTTTTGAATGAAACAAAATAGAATGAGGAAAAAATTTTTTCCCCCTCCCAATCGTTGCCCAAACAGCATAGTCACCTAAAGATTCTTTGGTGTACGTACAATTGTCAACTGCATAGATAAATTCATCCTCATCCATGAAAGGCAAAGGAGGCTGCACGGTATCATCATGTTGAGAATAGAGTAAGGCGTAACGTTGAATAAAATCCTTTTGTATCTGAATTTTTTTTGCAACAACAGGGGTTATGTAAACTGGTAAATTTTTAAAAAAATCATCCAAATAGGGAGCAATTTTCTCAATAACGCCCTCACTAATATGACGACAAGAGCGAGATTCTATCAATTGATCTTTTAAAACACCTGGTATGTTGTCAAGAAATAATTTATCTAATTGATGAACACTATCTTCACAAAAAGGTGTTTTAAAAAACACGAGGGTTGTTTATGATGCAATATTTTGAACAACATGAATGGATGGAGCATAGAGGGGAGTACGTTCAATTTGCACACCACAAGCTCTCAGTTTATGTTCAAAATTCTCATATCCACGGTCCAAATGATAAACACGATTTAAAACGGTTTTTCCTTCTGCTGCAAGGGCTGCTAAAACGAGTGATACAGATGCCCGTAGGTCGGTTGCCATGACGGGTGCAGCTTTTAATGGGTATCGACCTTCTACAATAGCTTTATGACCTTCAACAGTAATGTTAGCTCCAAACCTACGCAACTCGGGCACATGCATAAAACGATTTTCCCAAATATTTTCTAAGACCGTTGAGGTTCCTTCGCACACGCACATGAGCGCCATTAATTGCGCTTGTAAATCCGTAGCAATACCGGGATAAGGAGATGTGGAGATATTAAATGATTTTAAAGAATGGCCCGGGTGGGCGACATAAATTGAATCATCAGTAGTTTTGACGGTGGCACCAATACTTTTAAGGACATCTAAAAAATCACTCAGATAGGATGGATCAGTATTGCATAAAGTGACTTCTCCGTCATACATCAATGGAGCAACACAATAGGTCCCTGTTTCAATGCGATCTGGTATCACTGAATGGATGGCACTGTTTAAGGAAGACACACCTGTGATAACAATCGTTCCTTTGAGATCATTTTGGATGCGTGCCCCCATTTTGATCAGTAAGTCACACAGATCATTAATTTCTGGTTCTTGGGCTGCATTAGTTAATGTTGTAACACCATTTGCAAGGACCGCGGCCATAATCATATTTTCGGTGCCTGTGACGGTAACAACAGGAAAATCAAAATCACACCCTTGAAGACCATTTTTGGGAGCCTTTGCATGAATATTACCACTGTCGATAGTGATGTCGGCTCCCATTTTTTCAAATCCTTTTAAATGTATATCAATGGGACGCACACCAATGGCACATCCTCCAGGCAAAGACACAATGGCTTGGCCGTAACGTCCTAGAAGGGGACCTAAAGCCAAAATTGATGCCCTCATTTTTCGAACTAAATCATAAGGAGCCTCGTGGTTTTTGATATGCTTTACGTCAAATGATAAGGTGTCATGGGATCTCCACATGATCGTTGCACCAAGATGCTCAAGCACACTGATCATCGTTGCAATATCACCCAAGCGTGGAATATTTTTAAGAATGATCTCTTTATCCGTCAGTAAACTCGCACACATTAAAGGAAGAGCCGCATTTTTTGCGCCACTGATTCGAATATCACCTTTTAAGGTTTGTCTGCCAATAATTTCAATTTTATCCATGATCTTTTATTGATATTTGTTCAATCTTCATTATAGCGTGATCTATTTTTTCAAGGCAATACTTTTTCAAAATTTGTCCTTGTTCAAAAATTTTCATGGATTCTTCAAGACTAACTTTTCCCTCCTCAAGTTGTTTAACAATTTTATCAAGTTGCTCAAGAGCTTCTTCAAACGATAAAGATAAGGACATGCTCAAAATGCCGATATTTAATATGTATTATAGATTATTTTTGATAAAAAAAATAATCTTTGTATAGGGTCATAATTTCAAAAAAACCAACCTTTCCTTGATGTTTTGCTATACTAAAAAAAATTTATATTTTATCAATTTATTGAAAAAACTTCTTTTACTCAGTTGTTCAGTGTATTCATTTTCAAAAGATATTTGTGTTCAGCATCACTCACAAGAATCAGAATGGATGGTTGAATATTTACCCATATCTATGAAATCATCACCAATGAAAATTGGGTTAGTTGGACTTTTTTATCATTTAATTTATAAGCCCTTTTATGTTGGAATTGGCACCTATGGAGCTATTCGTGGTGACAAAGGGGGATTTTTTTCACTCAACCTGAATGGTGGCGTCAGAATCCCCATTATTCAAAGACTATTTTATGATATGGGGTTGTCAATTGGCGGCGGTGGGTGTCGATCAAAAGATGGGGGTGGCGGCTTTATGATCACACCTCATGCCGGGTTTGGCTTCGATTTTAAAAATTTTAAGGTGATGACCAGTTATTCTTATGTGAATTTTCCAGGTGGCGACTCCAGAAGTTCTCAATATTCTATTCGTTTATCACGCTCTACTACCTTTGAAACTATATGCAGCGATCATCTGTCGCAAAACCCCTTGCAGCTTCAAGGATCTCATGTATACGTGATGCCATTATATCAAGTATATATGAAAAAAAAATATGCTTTACTCAATAACAAACTGTCAACAAAATACGCCTATTTACTAGGGTTTGAGGGGGGCTACTTTATTAATGCACGCTTTTTCACTCTTATTAGGACAACCGCCATCGGCATTGGCGATGCTAACGGCTATATGTCCGTCATGCCTGGGCTAGGATATCAATACCCTTTGTCCAATAAACTAAGCGCAGTTGCAACCGTACTGATTGGTGGGGCCGGGGGTGGTGACGTTGATACGGGAGGAGGATTCATGATAGAAGGAGATGTAGGATTATCTTATGAATTTACTAAAAACAATTCTATTCGTGCGTTAATCGGCTATTTAAAAGCCTTAGGCGGGGCATTCAAAACACCGGTTGCGACAATGGGATATCATCGTCGTATTACTTTTGGTGGATCCGAGCACCCCCATTTTGATCACGTCCAATTGTTTTCTTTAACCATTCAAAACAAAACATTTATGGCCCCTCAAAGAACAGACCAACGAAATGGCAGCATCCAATTATTGGACATTCATTTGGATCAACAGTTTTATCAAAAACTGTATCTGACATACCAAGGAGCCTTTGCATACCGCGGTGAATTCACAGCGGGTCTCGCAACCGGTATGATTGGTATTGGCATTCGCCAGAACATACACAAAAAAGCATCTATCTTTGCCCAAGGACTCTTGGGTGTTGCGGGAGGCGGCGGCCTAGACGTAAAAGGGGGGTTACTTCATCAATACGAAGCAGGCGCCCTATATCATATATCTCCTCACACAAGTCTCAGCGCATCGATTGGCCGTGTGATGAGTTTTAAAGGAAAACTGAATGCAACCACCCTTGGCCTTGGGTTTGTGTATCATTTTAAAAAAGGAATCCTCCATGACTAAAGTTGTTATTATATGGTTTCGTGATGACCTCAGGTTACAAGACCACCCTGCCCTTTACCATGGGGCCTTGTATGCACAGCAAAATGCATACCATATTCTTCCCATCTATATCTATGAAGGCTCTATCGGTGAAGCTGCCCGTTGGTGGCTGTGCCAATCATTAACGTCCTTAAGTGATTCAATGAGTGGTTTCTTAAATACCTACCAAGGGGATGCTGCAACAGTAATAACAGAGTTAATGACACGTTTCGATGTTCAAAAAGTTGTGTGGAATAGGCGCTACACATCCCAGGGACGGCTTATCGATGATCAAGTGATGACTGTTTTAAACGATGATCATGTTCCGTATGAAACCTATCCCGGAACTGTACTCATTGAACCAAATCATATTTTAAAATCGGACGGATCTTATTATCGTGTCTTTACACCATTTTATAAATCATCCTATTTAGGAAAAGATTTTGGCCATCCCCTCCCCTCTCCTTTTTCACACCCTATGTCTTTGGATTTATATACAAAAGATTTATCATCGCAACCACTTAACATAGTACCAACCCATCCATGGCATCAAAAATTACATCATTATTGGAACCCAGGAGAATCAAGCGCCCACCACCAATGGCAAACATTTATAAAACAAGGGTTGGATGGTTATAAAGAAGGGCGTAACGTCCCTGCCCTCCCCCACGTATCAAAATTATCTCCCTATTTAAGGTTTGGAAACATATCACCACGAATTATTTGGAATGACCTTGGAAACAGGGATGCTCCTTGTGAAGACATTAATCATTTTAAATCGGAATTGGGATGGAGAGAATTTTCGATCTATCTACTATATCATTATCCGGATTTACCAAATACTAATTTTAATCGATCTTTTGACAGGTTTCCATGGCGCTTTGATCAAGAACTGTATACGGCTTGGAAAACAGGTCAAACGGGTATTCCCATTGTAGACGCCGGCATGCGGGAATTGTGGGAAACGGGATATATGCATAATCGCCTGCGGATGATTGTTGGGTCCTTTTTGGTCAAAAATTTAGGAATCCATTGGACCTATGGGCGAGATTTTTTTGATGATTGCTTGGTTGACGCAGACATCGCCAATAACAATGCAGGTTGGCAATGGATTGCGGGCAGTGGTGCAGATGCAGCCCCTTATTTTCGAATTTTTAATCCCCTTCTTCAAAGTCAAAAATTTGATCCTAAAGGAACATATATCAAACACTATGTCCCGGAACTAAAGAATGCTTCGTTAAATTTTTTACATGATCCATATCATGATGTTGCCCCTCATCACTATCCAAGCCCAATTGTTGATTTATCAAAATCGAGAACTGCAGCCCTTGAGGCCTATAAAACCTTATCATAAAGTGTTACAATTTATTATGAAAAAAAATTGATATACAAAGTGGTTTCAGATACGAAAGGATCTCCAGATCGTTTTGGTTACGAATGGGAAG
>JBIKYJ010000046.1:0-7376 GCA_044355315.1 Alphaproteobacteria bacterium
GCCAAATCAGCAAGCCCTTTTACCTTAGCTTTATTCAAACCTGTACAGCGTTTTTTTAAATCATCTTCTATGGAGGTTAGCAATGTGGAAGACGCCACCGGTGAGCAGTCTCATTTTATGGGTACTTGTTCTAAAATTTTCCTTATTTTAACAGGATTTTTTTATATTACAAATAAATCGTCAGGTGGTAAGGCCAATGAGGGTCATCAACGAATGACGCTGGTTTCTTAAAGACCTTGGATCTTCAACATCTTTAAAATAATGTCCTAAAATTTTCCATTTTGTTGCAAATTTACCACAAATTTTCATGCGTAGACCATGTATACTCTAACGATGATATAAAAAATCAATACCGTTTTTTAAACCAATTATTAATAATTTTGTGCGAATATAATGATGAAAGAAACTTTAGAGCTTGAAACTCATGAAACCTTTTCGTGTAGTAATAATGGCAACACTGATGCCATTACATTTTTTAACAGGGATGGAGTTACCCAATCCCATTTTCCCAGATACACCCATCAATCAACACACAGAGCCGGATCTTCGTTATCCCGGTGGAAATGGATTTGGAGATTTCAAAAATACCCGTGCATACGCCCAATCTGATCATGATCCAGGTCTTCCTGATATTGCCATTGTGTCATCTTATTACTTTGGAATGAATCCTCCACATTGTATCGTCAAACAGATTCCAGATGCTCAAGATAAAGAAATTTTAAACAAACTTGGAATTCAAGATCCAGTTGATAAGCTTTATTTTGTCATTCAAAGTATAGATCAAGAAGATCTTGCAGAAGGACAGAATTCTACCCAAGACTTAGCTATTAAACCGCAGGCGCAAATATTTTCAATTCCAGAGATTCAAGGTATTTATGATAAAGCCAAAGCTCTTAATCCAGATACAGCCATTTCTAAAAATGTTGAGATTCATTTAAAACCGTTAATAGGGTCTCCTTTAAAAGAAATATCTTACCCATTACAAGGTGTTAGTATTCATATTGACAGAGCAACAACAGATGAAGCATATCCATTCTTTTCTGCCAACACACATCATATTTTGAAAGAAGACAACACTCCATTGGAAAGAAAAGATCTGTTATCTCAGTCATACAGCGTGGCGTTGGATACCAAGTGTGATAGTAAGCGTTACGTTCAAATTGTTCATCTGATGGATAAACAAATGTATCTTAATGAATTTTTGACAGCTGGTAGTGAACTCAAACACGTCAATTGGCGTGATTTATACAATCATATTATTGGATCATCTGAACCAAAACTGCAAGAGTTAAAAAACCTCGTAACAACGATTGTGACGCCTTAAATATTTCTGTGGGACACGCTGCAAAAAAACACTGTGTCAGCGTGTTCTACAGGCAATTTTAAAATTTTTCATCACCATATAATGAATGTGTGACACAATATACATAAGGTATCAAAGCGGAATTAATGTTGTGCAAACTCTTTACCCTCATGAAATTTCAGATATTTTAAAAAAACATATAAAAGATTTTCCCGTGACACCTCAAGTTTACGAGGTTGGGCGTGTTATGTCCGTATCCGATGGCATTGTACGCGTATACGGTTTGTCAAACGTACAATCCGGTGAATGGGTTGTGATTAAAACATCATCAGGTGATGACGTTAAAGGTATTGCAGAAAACCTGGAGCGTGACGTTGTGAGTGTTGTGGTGGTTGGCTCTTCAATCAACATTCAAGAAGGAGACATGGTGGAGCGAACAAATACGATTGCCAGTGTCCCCGTTGGCGACTCTTTATTAGGACGCGTACTAAATGGATTGGGAGAGCCAATTGATGGACTGGGCCCTTTAAATACAACTCATGTTTCTCCCATTGAACGAGCTGCCCCCAGTATTTTAGACCGCGAGTCCATTTCACAGTCTCTTTCAACTGGTATCAAAGCCATTGACGCCCTTGTCCCTATTGGTTTAGGACAACGGGAATTAATTATTGGAGATCGTCAAATTGGAAAAACGGCAATGGTCATTGATACAATCATTAATCAAAGACAATTTCATCACCATCCTCATCCAAATATTCCCCCCGTCTATTGTATTTATGTGGCGATTGGGCAAAAACAATCATCCGTTGCCAAGATGGTCAAAATTTTAAAGGATTATGGAGCCATGGATTATACAATTGTTGTATCAGCCAACGCATCTGATCCTGCTCCTCTTCAATATCTGGCTCCTTATGCTGCTTGTGCGATGGGAGAGTATTTCAGGGATAATGGACGTCACGCCTTGATTATTTATGATGATTTATCTAAACACGCTGTTGCATATCGTCAAATGTCTTTGTTGCTCAGACGCCCTCCCGGAAGGGAAGCCTACCCAGGAGACGTTTTTTATTTACATTCTCGTTTATTGGAAAGATCAGCAAAATTAAGTAAAGACAAAGGGGGAGGATCGCTGACGGCACTTCCCATTATTGAAACCCAAGCCGGAGACGTCTCTGCCTATATTCCAACTAATGTCATTTCGATTACAGATGGTCAAATATTTTTAGAAACGGAATTATTTTATAAAGGACTGAGACCCTCTATCAATGCCGGTATTTCCGTCAGTCGTGTGGGGTCAGCTGCTCAAACAAAAGCCATGAAAAAAGTGTCAGGCCGCATGAAATTAGATTTGGCACAATACCGTGAAATGGCAGCATTTTCTCAATTTTCCTCAGATTTAGATGAACATACAAAAAAAATGTTACACCGAGGTGAAAGGCTTGTCGAAATCTTAAAACAACCCCAATATCACCCCTTACGCCTTAGTGAGCAAATCGCATCATTGTATGCAGCCAACAAAGGATTTTTAGATGAAATTCATAAAAATAAAATACAGGCTTTTGAAAAAGCCTGGCTTCATTTTGCATGGCAACGGGGTAACGATATTATGGAGGCTATTGATGAATCTCGGGAGCTTATAATTGATGTAGAAAGAAAATTAGAATCTTTATTAGCACGTTTTATGGAAGACGCGGATGAGTTTAAAACAGCTTAAACAACGAATCCAAGCCATCAGCGCCACCAGAAAAATTACCAAAGCGATGGCAATGATTTCAACTGCAAAGCTGAATTCTATTCAAAATAAAGTTGCGTCCCATAAATTATTTTTAAAAAATATAGAGCATGTGATCGCATGTTTAAAGTCAGAGTCAAAAGAGCAGCCTGTTTTTTTTAAACCTCAAGGAAATCAAAAAATTGTCATCGCCCTTGGTTCCGATCAAGGCTTATGTGGCAGTTTTAATAGTCAAATTCTCAAAAAATTATCATCTTTAGATTTTGATCAATTGGTTATTTTTGGAAAAAAAATAAAAAATCATGTTGTAAGAGATCCACGCATCATATATATTGAAAAAAATCAAATAGTGGAATTTTTTAAAAATGCACCATTTATCTCAGTTCATGTTCTTTCATATGAATTTTTTTCCATGTCAAAAATGAATTTATTTGTAAAAAAAATATTACCTTTGTCCATCACACCATGTGATTTTAATGGAAAAATTGATGATATATCTATGTTTGAGCGTGTCATCATTAATTATATAGATCATTTGTGGACATGGATTAATTTATCTAGTAATGCCTGCGAGTATGCTTTTCGGATGCAAGCAATGGATAACGCTACAAGAAATGCTAATGAGATCATAAAAAAATTAAGTCTTCTTCACAATCGCACACGCCAAGCGATGATTACGCAAGAGTTAAGTGAGATTTTAGGCGGAATTCCTATGGATAATTTTTGATAACTATCTAATAATGAGCTCTAGCGAAACATATCCTTTGGATTAAAAGTCATAATAATTTCTTTCCAAAGATTATATTTTTCTTTTGGCAACGGAAATGGCTGACACCTGGGATCTAAAACTGCTCGAAGGGCACTTTCTGCTGCAATTTTAAAAAATCCATCTTTTTGTGAACGCCTTTGGCATTCTTTGGAAATCTGTGCCTTTTCCACCATACCATCTTTTGTTAAATAAATTTCAATATCGATCACTAAGTTTTCTGCGTCCTTAGCACCAGCTGGTATGTTCCAACACTCGTAAATTTTTCTTCGCATTGCATCAATTTCACTACCGGTTAAAACCGGTCCAACCTCTTCGGCATTAACGCCTTCTCCTGCAATTTCATCAAACAGATCATCAACCGCCACAGCTTTTTTACCATTTTTTTCACCCTTTGAATCAATTTTTGAATCTTTTAAATTGACTTGGGCTTTTTGCTCAGTCTTTTTAAGAGAATCTGGCATTTTTTTTGATTTATCTGCCTCTTTCTTGGATTTAGGTAAAATTTTAGGCTTTTTTTCAAGGGGGGCTATGAGACTATCTTTTTTAGGAAATTCTTTTTTCTGAGCAGGTTCGTCTTTTTCTTTGACGGAAGGAATGTCTTTTATTTTTTCTTGTTTAGGGGGAGATAAATCTTTTTTTTCTTCCTTTTTTGTTTCTTTTTTGTCATTTTTTACCTTTGTCGACCTAGAATTTGGCCCAAGTTTAGGGGCTTTTGAATGATTACCAATTTCTACAAAATCAATAATCATTGGAGGAGATGAGACGTTTTTTTTAAATCCAACAATATAATCAACGCCCATAACAATCAATAAAATACCATGAATAATGATTGAAAAAACTAAAGCTTTTTTCATAAAAAATCTATGCCTTTTACGTCGTTGAAACAATGAGTGATATGTGGGAGAGTCCTTCTTTGGATAATGCCCCCATCATATTCATCACTTGTCCATAAGATAAGGATTGATCTGCTTTAAGGTAAATTTTTAAATCAGGTTTTTGCGATAATAAACTTTGCAATTTTTTAACTAACTGATCAAAAGGCATATCGGCGTCCTGGATAAACAATTTTTCATCTTTACTCATGGAAATAATGACCGGTTCATCTTGTGTTTTTTCAAGAGGTTTTGCCTCAGATTTAGGCAAATCTACAGAGATTCCCCCTACGTTCAACATGGGAGCAGCCACCATAAAAATGACCATTAACACCAACATGACATCCACCAGCGGTGTAATGTTGACGGAACTGTTTAATGTGCCACGTCGTCTTGAACGTTGGGGCATGGGTTGAAAAGATCCAGCCATTTGATTGTCCTTATTCCTCCAATTGTCTTGAAATAATACTGCTAAATTCTGACACAAAGGATTCCAATCTAACCATGTAATTATTGATATCACTTGAAATTTTGTTATAAGCAATTGACGCAGGAATCGCCGCAACAAGGCCGATAGCTGTTGCAAATAAGGCTTCTGAAATGGCAGGAGCAACGGTTGCAAGACTGGCACTTCCTTGGGTCGCAATGGGACCAAAACTATTCATAATACCAAGAACGGTTCCAAACAATCCAATGATCACAGCATTTGCTCCCAGTGAAGCCAAAAATCCTGTATGTTTTTCTAGCTCATGTAATTGTTTATTTAATGTTGTTTGCATGACCCGTTCAATCCGTTGAAGCAATGTCGCACGATTTGTTTTATGCAATGATCGTTGCCATTCGGCCATGGCAGCGCAAAAAATCGCACTCATGGGGTCCTTTGACTTATTTTGTAAACGTTTATACAACTCATCCAAAGATCCACCAGACCAAAATGATTCTTCAAAATAATTAGAGGTGCGATTAACAAGGCGGATACGCATAACCTTATAAAAAATAATTGTCCATGACCATATTGACGCAAAAACAAGACCTACCATCACCAGTTGGATGACAAAATCAGCATGAATAAATAATCCCCACATAGACATATCTGGTTTTACAGGTGACACCATTTGATGACCCAAAACAAATCCTTTATTCTAAATTAGTGTGTTTTTAAAAGAATCGCAATATTTTTATTTTTTTAAAAAGACATTTCTCGTTGCCACGGGCATGACCAAGGAAGAGATCAATAATAACATATGTCACAGTGCCAGTAAATTAAGTCTCTATTTAGACAACCTTAGTGATTATGATGATACAACAAATAGAATTTTTTGTGAGGTTAAGCAATAATAAATAAAAAAATCACAATAGCCATGTCTTTTTCTGTGCAAATTTTTGCTGATGGAGCAAACATCGATACTATCAAAAACTTATCTAAAAATAATTTAATTAAAGGTTTTACTACCAACCCATCATTAATGAAACAATGTGGTGTGGTAAATTATGCAAGATTTTGTAAAGACCTTGCGCACACAGTTCCTGGTCATTCTGTATCTTTTGAAGTTTTTGCAGATGATTTGGATGAAATGTACGAACAGGCATTAAAAATTGCTGCGTTTGGTTCTAATGTTTTTGTGAAAATTCCCATTATGAATACAATAGGGCAATCAACGTCTGATGTGATTCAAAAACTCACTACACAAGGATGCCGTGTGAATGTAACGACGGTTTTTACTTTTGCACAAATCAAAGAGGCAATTCACAGTATTCGTACTCCAGGTGAGGGATATGTCTCAATTTTTGCTGGTCGTATTGCGGATACGGGACGAGATCCAATTGATTTTATTCTGTATGCCCTTGATCAAGCTTGTTCTATGAATCATATTAAAATTTTGTGGGCAAGTACTCGAGAATTTTTTAATATCATTCAAGCTGATCGCATTGGATGTGATATTATCACTGTTCCGTATCATTTGATTCCGCTGTTATCAAACATGGGTAAAGATTTGTACGATTATTCAAAAGAAACAATTGACCAATTTTATCAAGACGGCCAAGAAGCAGGATTGACCATTGATTAAAACAAGACTCCCAAAAATCAGTAAAGTTCTTTTCAAATCCCATTGTTTAATGAGAGTCTTTGTCTTTTCTCAGACGTCAGCGAGGATTCATTACCCCTTTTATATCTGATTTTCCAATTGGTTAAAAATAGATGCCAAAGTTACATTCATCTTAGGAATTAAAAAGTGATTTATTTCATGCGCAGTAAATCGATTATGATTATTGTGACTATGTGGCTTCCAAAGATCCAAATGAATGAATTGAAGATCTATCGTCCTATGAGCGCCACTTTTACATTTCATACTGCCCCCCAATGCCTTTATAATTGCAGAGAAAGAGTCAAAATCACTTTTTCTCTCATAATATAAGTCATGAATAAAATTAATGATCTCCTCTTTTAATCCGAGTTTTTCTAATTTTGAGTTTCCATATAAATCATGCTTAAAATCATATGTATAGTCGATCACATTAAGATTGACGAAGATTTTGCATAAAAAAATGGTAGTATTGTAAAAAACTTCATTAAAAAAAAATATGCCAGCCCCTTATGGTATCGATTTAAGAGAACGCGTATCAAAGGCCTGTAAAAATTCTGGTAAAAAATTAAAAGAGATCGCGAAAGACTTTACAGTCTCAACAAGAACAATCGAC
>JBIKYJ010000047.1:0-7156 GCA_044355315.1 Alphaproteobacteria bacterium
TGAGGTGGTCAATAAAAAAAACATTATTATCATCATATAAACAAGACAAAGCTTGAAATCCAAGACTTGACCCTCCAGTTCCAATAATAACAAGTGGTTTTTCTAAATCAGGTGCCACCTGCGGAATATCTTGATATAAATTTTGAACAAAGCCGTAGCGAGATAAATCGTGACGCATTATTTTTATAACGTAGCAAAACGACGCTTATTGTGATCAAACATTTTTTTCTGACGACCTGATAAATGACCAGCTGGAAGCATTTTAACCTTTTGTGGGTCTACATGACAATTATTCAATATCACTTCATAATGTAAATGAGGTCCAGAGGCAAGACCGGTACTGCCCACATAACCAATCAGTTGCCCTTGTTTAACTTTTGATCCAACATGAAGATTTTGAGCAAATTTGCTCATATGTGCATACAATGTTTGGTATCCTGATCCGTGCTTAATTTTAACGATAACACCATGACCTGCCGCCTTGATAGGTGTGCCTGTTCTTGCTCCAAAATCAACACCTTTGTGGGCACGGGTATATTTTTTTATCGGGTGAAAACGGCCACTACTGAATTTGGATGTAACTTTTAAACAACTTGCTTCCAGAGGTGTTTGAAGAAGAGTTCGAACAACACTTTCTCCATGATCATTATAATATTGCTGATTAAAGCGATAAAATCTATGGCTCCCCAATGACACGTAATGAATATCTCCCGTTTTTAAAATGCGTCCTTGGTCATTTTCATACGCATCAAAAATAATTTCAAAATTGTCTCCATACTTAATACCGTGTTGAAAATTAACACTATAGCTTAAGGTTTGAACTGATTCTTTAATAATTTTTGAGGGAACACCAAGATGGTGCGCTGTTTGGTAAAAACTAGAATCAATAGAACCCTTAAATTTTTTCAAAACTTTTTTTAATCGGACAATTTCGCGAGACGCAATAAAAGAATCTCCTTTTTTTTCAAGAATAATATGATCACCTGATTTGGTATAAAAAACCATTTTTGATATGGATTTTTGATCATCATAATGAACATCAATAGTTTGGCCGGATTTTAAAGACTTGGCTGATACTACTTGGCAGAATGCCATGGTCATATCCAAAGCCTGAGCCTCATCAATATTTAAGTCTTTAAAAATTGTTTTAAGGGTGGCACCTGATTGAATTTGAATAGATACTAATCGATGTTTTGATGTCTCCTCCTCGACAGATTCTTTGAGTTCATTATCAAAAAAATGAACTGGTATATTTTCTTGAACGTCACGTTTATGCTCAGGGTATTCCTTTACATTATCAAAAATCAAAAATATGGCGCAAAAACTAAAAAAAGCAATTCCAATTTTTTGATATTTAACCATACAGAGACATTTTTACCATTCATAGTTTATAATTGCACATTTTTTTAAAAAGTGTAATTTTTATATCGCCCAGCGCATTGAAAAACAACACACGAAGAGAGATTTTTTCTAGAAACTCCCAAAAAAGGTATTCCTAGGCAAAAAAACATGCAAAAGCCAATATCATTATTGTACAACTTTCATCATATTTGCCTATTTTTTCAAAATTTGATTTAATAGTTTAAAGCGGCCGAGTGGCAGAATGGTCATGCAGAGGATTGCAAATCCTTGGACGTCGGTTCGATTCCGGCCTCGGCCTCCATACCACCCCATTGATAGGATTTTTTATGCCAAAAATTCATTTCAAAGATTCCTCTGGTGAGGAAAAAGTTGTTGATGCTCCTGTAGGATTATCATTACTTGAAGTTGCTCACATGAATAATGTTGATTTAGAAGGCGCCTGCGAGGGGTCTTTAGCCTGTTCAACGTGTCATGTTATTGTCGATGATCATTGGTTTGATAAACTTCCTAAAGCCAGTGAAGCAGAAGAAGATATGTTAGATTTGGCATTTGCCGTTGCGCCAACCTCTCGTTTAGGATGTCAAATTACTGTGACTGATGAATTAGATGGTCTTCGTGTAATGGTACCATCGTCTACGCGCAATCACTAGAGAAAATGATACTCGTAGGATCGGATCACAAAGGATTTGAGTTAAAAGAATCCGTCAAAAATTTGATAAATTCCAAGGACCTTGGGTGCTTTGATAAGTCGTCTTGTGATTATCCTGTGGTTGTCAAAAACATGGCACATCATTGGACATCCCAATCTGTCGGAATTTTGATTTGTGGTAGTGGTATTGGTATGTGTATAGCTGCCAATCGCTTCCCATTTATGCGTGCGGTTCGTCCTTGTTCTTTGGATGATGTACGTTTATCAAAACAACACAATGATGCAAATGTCTTATGTTTTAATAATACGGTGACTACCCATCTAATTTTGTCTTATCTTGATATATTGATAAGTACTGCTTTTTTAGGTCTACACCATACAAACAGGATTGAACAACTCAATCATCTCTATTTATAATGAGCGACGTTAATATTGAAGCGCTCAAAGGAAACAACCAAGTAATCACCTTTGGATGTCGTTTAAATATTTATGAATCAGAAGTGATCAAAAAATTGATTCGTGACGAGAATATTGAAAATCATATTATCGTTAATACTTGTGCTGTAACAAACGAAGCAGAGCGCCAAGCTCGGCAAATGATTAGGCGTCTTCATAAAGAACACCCGGATAAAAAAATTATCGTTACGGGATGTGGCGCTCAAATTCACCCTGAACAATTTTTGACCATGACTGAAGTCAGTAAAGTGATTGGAAATCAAGAAAAATTAGACAAATCTTCTTATAAATCCAACAAATCTCAGATTGTTGGTGATATTATGATAGCCGATCGTCTGGCATCACCTACCATCACCCACTTTGACAATAAGGTCCGCGCCTATTTTCAAATTCAAAACGGATGCAACCACCGCTGTACATTTTGTACGATTCCTTTTGGACGTGGTAATTCCAGAAGCGTTCCGGTTGGAGATATTGTTAAAAGTATTCAAGACATCCTTAATAATGGGGTTAAAGAAATCGTATTAACGGGTGTTGATATGACTGATTACGGATTAGATTTGCCGGGACAACCAACCTTATCTCAAATGGTGCGGCGCCTTTTAAATTTATGCCCAGATTTACATAGGCTTCGCTTGTCATCTTTGGACCCTGTTGAGGTGGATGATGATTTTTTTGATCTTTTTCAAAATCCAAGAATTATGCCTCATTTACATATCAGCCTACAAGCCGCGGATGATATGATATTGAAACGGATGAAACGACGCCACTTGCGCCACCATATTATTGAATTTTGTCAAAAAGCAAGAAAAGCTCGACCCGATGTTATGTTGGGAGCCGACATTATTGCTGGATTTCCAACGGAAACAGATGAGATGTTTGATAATACACGTCGTATTGTTGAAGAATGTTACCTTACTTTTTTACACGTATTTCCATATTCGAAGCGCGAGGGAACCCCTGCAGCCCGAATGCCACAAGTACCATCTCCTACAATCAAAAAACGAGCAAAAATTTTAAGAGAAGAGGGAGAAAAAGTTTTTAAACGGCTTGCCGAATTCATGGTTGGTCAAACAGTGTTATGTCTAATTGAAAAAAATGGATTTGGTAAAACAGATCATTTTTGCCCTGTTCAAATTGCGGTATGTCCGGCACAACCAGGTGATATTATCCCTGTTTTTATTGATGGTTATACAGATAAAACATTAACTGGGAAAATATAAGACACCTACTTTAGGTGGCACATTTATTGCATAAAAATTTATGTTTTAAACTCCTTTTGAAAATCCTTTTATGTCGATTTCTTTCCAACATCATAATAGGGTAGGCGTTAATGTTGATACGATTGCATTTTGTGCACGAGATATGCAATGGAATCGTTTGGCTGAATGTGCCCATAATCTTAGTTCTGCACATGTAGCCGGATTTAAGGCTACCTATGTTAAGAATGAAGAATTAAAACATCACGGGCGTCATGGACATGTGTCATCCTCAGTCACCAGCGGCCAATTGGTCAGGAATATGACAGACGGTGCCTTCCGTTATACAGATCGCCCATTAGATATATCACTCAGTGGAAAAGGGTTTTTGGCGGTTGAAACACCACAAGGCATTCGCTATACAAGATGTGGTCAATTGGATATCAATGATCAAAATGAATTGGTCACTTTTACTGACCATTATCCGGTTTTAAACAAAAGTTTGTCTCCCATTCAATTGCCCGATCGTATCATGAAAAATATTAATTTTACACGCGAAGGAGATGTTATCTATAACAAAACTACGAATGGTATCCATGAATCTTATGTTATCGGAAAATTAGGATTATTTGAATTTGATGATCATCACTATTTAGCAAGTGAAGGGCAACACTGCCTGATTGCTGAAGATGAAGCCATTACAAGTCAAAATACTATTGTTACCCAATATGGACTAGAGCAATCAAATGTGTCTTCCGTTGAAGAAAGTGTCAAGCTTGTTAAAATTTTGCGTAGTTATGAGCAAAGCGAAAAATTATTTAAAACTTTTGAAGACATGAGAAAAAAACAACTAAACAGCTCTTCAAAAAATATATAGTTAATCACATTAAGACTGTCCTAGTTTTTTCTCAATTCCTCATCTTATTTCTGTGAGTCAATTCTATTAAGATTGTCGGAATTATCAGACCGAACTTTTTTGTGTTTTATAAATGACAACGGATAAAGTAATCACCGACGTCTTGTCATACAGGAAATTTTGTCTCCTGTATGACATTTTGATTTAACGTTGAAACAATGGTTCTTTAAAATACTTTTTTTCCAATTCAGAAATAACTCCATTATCTTGGAATTTTTTAATGACGCCATTAATTTTCTCAAGTAGCTTAGATCCCTTTGGAAAGGCAATTGCAAATAATTCAACTTTGTTGGGAATAATAAAGTAGGCAAGTTTGTCCTCATTTTTCACTTGATCAGATGCTTCAATAGCGCCTGTCACTAATGCTTTAATTTGAGAATTTTTAAGGGCGGCCAGAAGCTCTGGCATTTTAGGTAATGTTTGAATTTTTCCATTAGGTAGCATACCTTCCAAGATTGCCTCGTGACTAGATCCAATTTGTGTTCCAATCAATTCATCTTTTAAATCATCCACTTTTTGAAAATTAGAATCTTTTGTAACAATCATTGCTACTTTGGAATCATGATAAGGAATTGAAAAATCCATGACAGATTTTCTTTTATCATTTTCTGCAATAGCTGAAATAGCGCAATCAACTTTACCTGATTGAACTGATTCTAATAATGCATCAAAAGCAAGATCTTTCCACTCTAATTTGAAATTTAATTCTTTAGCAATTTTGTCAAATAAATCAATTTCAAATCCGGTCATACGACCAAGGCGGTGATAAGAAAATGGAGGATTGTCAGCACACGTAGCAACGACAACAGTTTCTTTTTTGTGG
Source organism: Alphaproteobacteria bacterium (assembly GCA_044355315.1). Classification (GTDB taxonomy): domain Bacteria; phylum Pseudomonadota; class Alphaproteobacteria; order JALRGP01; family JALRGP01; genus JALRGP01. The sequence continues at coordinate 5,406 of JBIKYJ010000047.1, forward strand.
TTTTTAGTTTGATTTTGGGGGTCTTTGTGATCTTTACATCCAAACAGACATGCAAAAATCATTAGGATCGGTTTAAATTTCATTTTTTATAAGTATTCAGTCAACTATACATAGAATATCAATTATTTTAATCAAAATAAATAATTTTAAACTATATTTTTTATTAAAATATTTGTTTGTTGTATTTTTTTATTTAAAATGATGAATAATACGACGGTCATTAACGGCATATGACAAGGTTTCTTCATCAAGATTTTCAATATGAGACCCTGAAGGGATACCTTGAGCAAGACTTGTTAGTTTAATAGGAATATCCTTTAATATATCCACAATATAATAAAATGTATTTTTACTTTGGTATTGTTATGAATGCGATCTTTGAGTTGATGTAAATTTAAATCTTTAGGTGTAACACCATCAATGGCAGATAGAACCCCCCCTAATATGTGATACAAGCCTTTGTAACAGCCAGATTTTTCAAAAGACAACACATCTGCTATATCTTCCACAATGCACAAAATTGATTGGTCTCGGTTTGGATCTCGACAGATGTCACACATACTGTCATCAGCCCAATATCCACATTCAGAGCACGGAATGATACGGTTCAAGACATTTTGAAAAGAAATAGTCAAAGGACGCAGAAGTAACTCTTTGTTTTTAAATAAATGACATGCAATCCTTTGGGCTGATTTAGGACCAAGGCCCGGAATTTTGGATAATAAACGGACCAGTTGATCAATCAATGGAGATGACTTTATGCAAAAATTTCAATTTGACTAAAGAAAAAAGCAATTTCAATGATAGCATTGTCAAGACTGTCAGAACCATGCACTGAATTTGCCTCAATAGACTCGGCAAATAATTGACGAATTGTTCCTTCTGCAGCATTTTCTGGGTTAGTCGCTCCCATGATTTGACGATATTTTTGAACAGCGTTCTCGCCTTCCAGAACTTGAACCGCAATGGGTCCAGAAATCATATAGTCACATAGATCTTTGAAAAAAGACCTTTCTTTATGCACGTAATAAAAACGTTCAGCTTGCTCTCTAGTTAAGAGAATGCGTTTTTGAGCAATAATACTAAGCCCCGCACTTTCTATAACTGTATTGATTTTTCCATTCAAGTGACGGCGCGTTGCGTCGGGTTTCAAAATTGATAAGGTGCGTTCCAAAGCCATGTTGATGTCTATAAAAGAATTTTAAATTATTATAAATATTTTTTGAATTTTTGACAATTTCTGCTTTTTAGCTAAAGATCATTAACAAAATTTTGACAAACGTTACATAAGGAGTTTTTTTGTTGTGATAAGGATATGTAGAGCTAATGGAGAGTGGAAATCTTATTGGAATAAAAATTTTCCAGCCTAGCTCCCCCCAACTTTCACTGTGACATAATTTTTTCTTTAATTCTGTGAATAATATTATCCTTAAAAATTTAATTTTTTATGAATAAATTAGTTAATGATTATTTTTTCTATTTTTTCTATTTTTTAATATGTCATTAATATTTTATTGCATTAATGATAGGTGATAGAACTTATAGAATAGACCTACAATGATATACCAAAAATGGTTAAAAACTTTAATTGTCAGTTTTTTAACAATAACTATGCAATTGACAATATCAGATACCTATGCAAATAAATCTAGTCCTAAAAAATCTAGTCCTAAAAAATCTAGTCCTAAAAAATCTAGTCCTAAAAAATCTAGTCCTAAAAAATCTAGTCCTAAAAAATCTAGTCCTAAAAA
>JBIKYJ010000060.1:0-5891 GCA_044355315.1 Alphaproteobacteria bacterium
GTATTGAATATGTGTCATGCATATGGAAAGATTGATGTTATTATTCCAAGAGGAGGTCAAGAACTGATTACATTTGTTCGTGAAAACTCAGTTATTCCTGTTATTGAAACTGGGGCGGGAGTTGTCCATTGTTATGTAGATGAATCGGCAGATATCGGTATGGCAACTCAGTTAATTTATAACAGCAAAGCAAGACGCACCAGTGTATGTAATGCATTGGACACTCTTGTTATTCACGTGTCTTTATTAAACCAATTACCTGTTTTGTTACAGCCCCTTTCTGATTTAGGGTGTGTATTTTTATGCGATCAAGATTCTTTGTCTTATGTAAAGAACGGACATCCTTTAATAACTCATGGTATTGAACATTTAAGCCTTGCGTTGTCTATTTGTACTGTTCAAAACTTAGGCCAAGCCATTGATTATATCCAAACATATACATCTCATCATTCTGAAATGATTGTAACATCATCAATCGAAAGTGCAGACTATTTTATGACACATATTGATGCTGCTTGTGTATATCATAATGCCTCAACGGCTTTTTCTGATGGAGGTGAATTTGATTTAGGTGGAGAAATTGGTATCAGCACCCAAAAAATGCATGTTAGAGGACCTTTTGGGATGGAATCTCTTTTATCATACAAATGGAAAATTTATGGTCATGGTCATACACGTATTTAGGATTTTAAAATCTCAGTGATATATGTTAAATCGAATTAAATTAATGATAAAATTCAATCGAATGGAAGAAGTTTTGGGAAATTATTTTAAAGGCATTGCAGATCCAAGGTCTTTAAGAAACCAGCATCATTTGTCGATGACCTTCAACGAAATTATATGTCATCAAAGCATTTGTTAAATTTTGTCAATAAAATTCTTCATGCGTATACCCTGGCTACAGCTATTTATGAGATTCAAGTTTTGTGACACATGTTAATGTTTTTTTAAAGATCTTGATAGTCTGAATCAATATAAAGTTTTATGAAAGACATGAGGATTTCTGAATCAAAGCAACAAACAAAAATCCTCATTAGAAAATTAGTTAAACAGGAAAAGTCTAATCTTTAAAAAAATCATCTAAAAATTCAGGAGTCAGATAAAACTTCTGCTCTGTAGTGTACGAAGTTGCATGATCTTCAGTAAACGGAGAGATATCTGCCTTAAATTTATCCACAGAAATCTTATTCTTAATTTCAGGATAGAGTTTTGTCTTTGCAATTGATCTTTTCTTTGGATCGGATATAAGTTCTGCCAAAGGATGTAGCATATGTGTTGTGAACCTATTAGTGTCAATACTCGATTCAAGAAGTTTAAAGATATCAATCCCCCTTTTAGATTCTTGAAATGTTTCAGATTCTTTCGGTTTACATAAAATATCAGGTAACCAACCAACGTATTCTGTTGCAGCATCTGGATCAAGATAATATTTTACACATTCATAATCTTGTACAATTTTTGAGTTTTTGTTTTTTGGATCAAAAAATTCATTTCTCATTGTAGCTATAGTTTCATGTCCGACCGCATATGTAAACTTTTTTTTTATATCGTCGAACAGGCTTTCTGTTGTCTTTTTTTTTAGACGAGCAAGAAAATTCTTTTTTTTTTGCATTGTCTGTAGTTTTTTTATTTTTTCTAATTTTTTTTCAAGATATTCTTCCAATGGCTCTAGATTTTTATTTTGTAAATATTTTAAATGTTCTCTACGATGTACCTCCTGATCTTGTGGTGTTGGAATAGTATTATTTCCTTGAGATGAATATTGACGTTGCTCATTGTATGATTCCATGCTAAATCCTTCGGGTAACATTAACAGACTAGATACACTCAGTATTAATGCCAATCGTCTGTTGTATTTTAAATACATAAAAATTCTCCTCTATGTTAGAAATTAAATACATGATAATTTTAATTCTATCATGTAAATTATATTAGCATAAAAAGTTAATTTAGAAAAAAATACAAAATTTCTCAAGGTGTATATGATGCTCCTGACTATCACGAGCTCACACATCTACTCGTCATAAAACGTTAAAAACGTTACAATATGACAAAATTCTCACACTTAGGTGAATAATCTCATGGATGTATTTCACGGTACAACAATTGCGATGGTCAGAAAAGGTCAAGAAGTGGTGATTGGTGGGGACGGCCAAGTTACCTTGGGGTCTCAAATCATTAAAGCTTCAGCTAAGAAAGTTAGGCGCCTTCACCAAGGAACCGTCATTGCCGGTTTTGCGGGGTCGACTGCCGATGCTTTAACCTTATTTGAACGTCTTGAAATGAAATTAGAGCAACATCCATCCCAACTCATGAGATCTTGCGTAGAGCTGGCAAAAGATTGGCGTATGGATCGCTACCTTAGAAAGCTTGAGGCTATGATGATTGTAGCTGACGTACAGACATCATTGGTCTTAACTGGTAACGGTGACGTATTGGAACCTGAAAATGGGGTTATTGCCATTGGATCGGGCTCTGGGTTTGCGCTATCGGCAGCACGTGCGTTATACGATCAACCATTGTCAGCAAGGGACATTGTTGAAAGGTCATTAAAAATAGCTGCTGATATTTGTATTTATACCAATCATAATCTCACAATAGAGAGCATTGAATGGTAGTTGAATGGACGTTGGCGATTCGTTATTTAAAATCTCCTCACCGAGGATTTGCTTCTCTTATTGCAATTTTTTCATTTTTGGGGATTTTACTTGGGGTTGCAACATTAATTATTGTGACGTCTGTGATGAATGGATTTCAAAGCGAATTACTGGGGAAACTGATGGGAATGAAAGGGCATTTGTTAGTGTATCCACATGAGCATCCTTTAATGTCATCAGATTTACCAAAATTATCCCATCCTAATATTCAAGCCACAGTCCCATTAATTGAAAAACAAGCCATCATTATGTGTCACGGTCAAACAAAAGGTATGATGATCCAAGGTATCATGGGTGGAAATATGCAAGCACTTCCCATTTTCAATCAATATACCCCTTCACAATTGTTCTTAAAAGAACATGACATTTTGGTAGGTCAAGCTTTTTTGGATGCCATGTGTTTAAAAGAAAATGATACTATTCAAATGATGATACCGTATGGTCGTCAAACGCCTCTTGGAAATTTTCCAAAGATTGTGACCTTAAAAATTCACGGAACCTTTAACGTTAAAATGCGTGATTTTGATAAGAATTTTATTTTCATGAATGCACACACAATGCAACAACTTTATAACATGGGTGAGCATATGTCTCATATGGAGATTTTTTTAAAAAATCCTTTTAAATCAACATCAACCCTCAAAGAATTGACTCGATTATTGGACGGATACACTGTAATTGATTGGAAACATGGTGATCAAGCCATTTTCCAGGCGGTCAAAATTGAAAAAAATGTGATGTTTATCATTTTAACACTCATTGTCGTTATTGCGGCATTTAATATTATTTCAACCATGATGATGATGGTGAAAGATAAATATAAATCTATTGGTATTTTAAAAACCATTGGCGCATCTCCTTCAATGATATTACGTTTATTTATGATATGTGGATCAATCATTGGAATATCTGGAACGGTTCTTGGGGCCATTGTGGGTATTTTTTTAACGCGTCACCTTGAACATGTGCGCCAAATACTGCAAAAAGTTTTTGGTGTAAATCTTTTCCACCCTGATATTTATTTTTTATCAGAACTTCCTGTTAAAATTCTTCCCTTTGATATTGGATTAATTGTATCTATTGCGTTTATATTAACTTTAGTTGCCAGTTTTTATCCAGCCTATCAAGCATCTCGTTTATCTCCCATTGAAATTTTTAAAAATTAACGATGATTTTTGAACAAATTGCCGCTCGTCATGATATCCCATACATAAAGCGCCTTGCAACAGGAGGAATCACGGCGTATAAGATATTGCCGTTTGCAGATCCAAGTAGATATCACTGTGATGAGCGGGATCCATCATCCGTTGGTATTCGTAATATTATAATTCATTATACAGAATTAGACTTTCATGATACATGTGCATTATTTACAAATAATACGAAACACAATCGTGTAAGTTCCCATTACATTATTCCTGATAATTCTCCCAGTTATGTCCATTTAATTCCAAATAACCAACGAGCTTGGCATGCGGGGATCAGTGGCTTTGGACCTTATGACAACTTGAATAACACAAGTATTGGTATAGAAATTGTCAACAGGGGGCTATCTCAAGGAAGTAAACATAAATGGTATCCATATGAGATGGAACAAATCGATATATGTGGACAGATTTGTCGAGAAATCATTCAACAACATGATATTAACCCCATCTATATTTTGGGGCATAGTGATATTTCCCCTACTCGAAAAAAAGATCCAGGTCCTTTATTTCCTTGGGGCTATTTATACCAAAAATATGGTATTGGGACATGGCTCGACCCGGATGAAATGGACATAAAAGTTATAGAAAAAAAATACAACCCTCCATACCCTCTCCCTGTGAGCATTGATGTGGATTTTTTTATGAAACAACTAAAAATGTATGGATACCATATAAACGAAAAAAATTATACAGAGTGTTTGTGGGCTTTTAAATCCCATTTTTCAGAAAATAGCAAGAACATTCCTATGTTCAGTGATCTGACTTACCACGATATGTTTTGGATTTGGGCTTTGAATGCAAAATATCTTTTGAAAATTATCTAAAGTGACAATTCAAATTCACACAACATATTGTTTTTCTTAAATAAAAATGGTAACAATATATTAGGGAATACTTAAAAATAACAAGATGACTCACATCGTAACTGAAACCTGTATTCGTTGTAAATATATGGATTGCCTCAGTGTTTGCCCTGTGGATTGCTTTTATGCCGGAGAGAATATGCTGGTTATTCATCCTGATGAATGTATCGATTGTGGTGTCTGTGTTCCTGAATGTCCTGTCCAAGCTATTGTGCCTGATACGAATGATCATGTTTTTGAATGGGCTTTATTAAATCGAACCTATGCAGAACAATGGCCAAGAATCACTGAAAAAACAAACCCACCCCATGACGCTGATCATTGGGCGGCTGTAACAGAAAAAAAACAATACTTTAGTTCAAAACCTCATTAATTGATTTTTTTTAGAAAGGAGTCATCCCGCATGAATATAAAATTTGAAATTGGTAGCTTTATAGTCCACCCTTCTCATGGAGTGGGGCGTTTTATGGGAATAGAAAACGTTGATATGGATGGTTACGTCAGTCGTTTTCTGATTATTCAATTTGATAAGGAAAAAATGACTGTTCGTATACCTGAAAACAAAGTTGAAACAGCAGGCTTGCGCGATTTGTACACAACAGAGTGTATTGCTGAAATTTTAGAGCTTTTAAAATCACCAACAGGACGTGTCAAAAAAATTGTTTGGGGGCGGCGAGCTCAAGAGTATGAAATAAAAATTAATTCTGGGAATCCTTCATCTATTGTAGAAGTTTTAAGAGAGTTGCATAATAGAAATGTTTTATCTGATCAATCATACAGTGAGCGGCAAATTTACCAAAATGCTCTCTATCGTTTTTCCAGAGAATATGCTATTTCTTACGGGATATCTGAAGAAGAAGCCATCAGGGATATTGAAAAAAGATTAAATAACGCAGCCTAACAATAGACATAGTAGGAAAGTTATTAATCTTCCCCATGTCTATTATCGAAAATCTTATCTGGTCAGATAAGAAACGCAAAATATGGGCAAACCTTGGTCAATGCGCATTTGGTTTGCCCTCAATAATATTTGTTGTTGATTTAAAATATCGTATCCCCATACATAAGATCCGTTGATATATTGAATAGAAATTCCTTGGTCAGTTAAAAAATGAATAACAACATTAAATTCAACGCCTTTGGATTGCGTTGTATCGGAAGAT
>JBIKYJ010000011.1:0-15861 GCA_044355315.1 Alphaproteobacteria bacterium
ACGGCTTTGAACCATGGTCACGCATACCAAATCTTGAAATTGCTTTGTTTAAAGCGGTGACTGTTCGTCCTAATTCTTTTGCAATTGCTTTAATGTGATGCCCTTGCAAAAAAAGTAATCTTAATTTGATAATGTCTTCATAATGCCAGTTTTTATTCATATACGATCGGTTAAAAGTGAAACAATGATGTCATTATAGATGATCAAAAGTTAATAAATTATTAACGTGGGAGATTTTTTTAATTTTTTTGAAGATTCTTTATACTATTTAACATTTTAATCCTATTAATTTTTATATAAGGGTAAAAAGGTGGACGCTTTTTGAATTCAAATTGTTTAGCTGTTAAAAAACCAAACCACACCCCTTTTTTAGAAGAGACAAAATCATCATCAATAACAGATATATTCGTTATACATTGTTCTTGGGTCCATTCTTTGATTAAAAATGGTTGAGCTTTACCCTTGATAAGGATCATGTTATTTTTGGAATGAACTCTTCCTTGGCATGTGGCGGTTTCATAGACAGAAGGTAAATAATTGGGCACCCAAAATGACCCAACACCCAAAATACATGTCACAATACTCCACGAAAATTTTTTTATATAAATCAGTATAAAACTTAAAATCATACAGCTTAAAAATAATGGATGGGGAGCTGGAAAATTAATAATTCCAAAGGTCATTGAATGGGCGAGTATTGCAATTTTAATCAACAGCATTAGGCCAATCTCCCATATCCTAAATAATATATTCAATGGACACAAAGTTGTTAAAAATCCAATAGGCATAATCCAAAATGTTGTCAAAGGTATTGCAATCATATTTGTCCAAAATGAATGGCAACTGATTTTTTGAAAAGATGATATCAAAAAAGGAAGGGTAGCAATTGTTGCAACCGATGTGCTGAGTAAAACATCAATCAAAAATTGAGCTATTTTAGAAGAAAATCTCACATGATAGCTCTCATAAAATACCAGTAATCCAAAAACAGCAGCAAAAGATAATTGGAAACTGAGGCTAAAAATTGACCATGGTTGTATGATTAAAATGATGATGGCTGACACCGATAGTGTTCGCATGGATAACGACCAACGATCCATTATTATTCCGATCATCGCAATGCCTACCATAATAAATGAACGCTGAGCTGGAATCCCGTAACCAGATATCGTTAAGTAAAGTCCTCCAAAAATCATAGCCACAATCGCACATGCTTTTTTGGTGTTATAAATTTGTGCAAATGGTGTCAGAGATAATGCCAACCTACATACTAAAAAGACAAATCCCATCATTAACCCCATATGCAGTCCAGATATAGCTAAAATATGCGACAAACCAGAATTAGAAAATACATTTTGAATATCTTTTGACATCATTGACTTGTCACCAATGACCAATGCACAGGCAATGGCGGCCTCATCTTTTGGTAATGTTTTTAAAAATTTTTCTTTAATTTTAAAACGATATAAATCAAGACCTGTGTGTTGTTGAGAAGTATAACTAGTAATGGTTTTCAATGTTCCGGTTGCTTGGATGTGCTGCAAATAACAATATCGCTTAAAGTCAAAACCTAACCACGTTTTGGGATTGGAAATGGGATACAAAGATCCGTCTCCAATAATATGATCCCCTTCTTTTAATATTAGATCTCCATAATATTTTAAATGACAGCGTTTGATGTAGTGATTCGTTTTGAGATCTAAACGAAGAGTTTGATAGTGATCATTTTTATGATGAGTAGATGTAATGATTCCATCAAAATACATGGATTTAATTGGTTTTCTCATCATTCCATGAGTTGGTTGTTGAGATAAACTAATAGAAACACCCGTCACGAAACATAAAATACCTATGACTAATTGATGGGGTTGACGTATTAAAAACAATGAAAAAATTGATAAAAAGACACACACAAGAGGTCCGTCGATGGGGAATATAATCCCGGATGCAAAAAATACAACTAAAAAATCAAAAAATTTAAAATTCAGGACGGTGCGTATTTGGTTGCGGGGGCTGGATTTGAACCAACGACCTTCAGGTTATGAGCCTGACGAGCTACCAAGCTGCTCTACCCCGCGTCAATAACTTATTATAGGAATATTTCTATAGACATGTCAACATTGTTTCTGATGTCACAGCAATTTTTATTTTAGACAAAAAATTTAAAGATGATATTATCAAATCTATTTTTAAAAATCATATTTTTTGAATTAAATCCTTAGCTTTTAATCACACGCTAAAAGTTAAAGTACGATTAAAAATTCAAGACATTGGTATCGTGATCATTTTTCCACTAGAGTGGGTATCAATTTTTATATGTGATGAATCAATTCCTTGGGTCAGTTGATCAACATTTTTTTGACTTAAAAAGCCTTGATTATTTTGATTACATAGTACAATACACACCCCCATTGGATCAACCGATATCACTTTGAATATTCCTCCTATTTTAGGAGTAGTTGTTTTTGACGACCACAGACCTCCCTTGATTAAATGGTCAAAAACATGTGCTGATTCTGATTCAGAAATATGATGATCACCATTACCAGGTGTGGCGCTGTCAAAACGTTGTACAACGCTAGGGTCATCTCCTGGGAAATAACCATATTGTTGCCGATATTGTTCCAAAGAAATTATCAAATTTTGAATTTGTGCGATTGTAGATTTGCTTTTTGCTTGTTCTAATAAATCAAACCCTTTTACAGATAACCCCGTTAAAATACTTAATATAATTAATACAATTGAGATTTCTATCAAAGAATAAGATCGAAGACGCATGCGTGTATAAAAAGGAAATATATACATAGTGTAATTTAAATCAGACTAATGTATGCATTGATAAGTCAGAAAAACTTTAATCACATCTAAAAAAAATATTATGATACATTATGGTTGGTCTTTATGATGATAATGATGGATGTACATCCTTTTTTAAAAGAATCTCAAGAGCGTGGCTTTTTATATCAATCCAGTGACCTGGAAGGTTTATCTCAAACATTAAGTGAATCCAAAAAATCTTATGCTTATGTTGGGTTTGATGCGACAGCAAAAAGTTTACAGGTTGGAAATTTGGTTCCTATATTGTGGGCACGTCTTCTTCAAAAACATGGAATCACTCCAATTATTTTATTAGGCGGAGCAACTACATTAATCGGAGATCCAACCGGCAAGGATGAATCTCGCAAAGTCTTAACAATCGAAGAGGTTGATGAGAATTTAAAAAATTTTAAAAGGTTAATGAGTCGTTTTATTAATTTTGACAACGCTATACTTGTGAATAACAAAGATTGGTTAAAAGATTTAAATTACATGTCATTTTTACGTGATTTTGCTCCTCATTTCAGCGTCAACTATATGATGTCTCTGGACAGTGTTAAATTGAGGTTATCTCGTCATCATCACATGAGTTTCTTGGAATTTAATTATATGATTTTCCAGGCGTATGATTTTTGGCACTTATTTAAAACATATGGATGTATGTTGCAAATGGGTGGCTCGGATCAATGGGCGAATATGATTTGTGGTGCGGAGTTAATTCGTCGCCTTGAGCAAAAACGTGCCTTTGTGATAACTGCTCCCCTTATGACTACCAACGGTGGTCAAAAAATGGGCAAAACGGCCGGTGGTGCCATTTGGTTGGATGAGCAAATGACATCTCCTTATGATTATTGGCAATTTTGGAGAAATACGCACGATGATGACGTTGAAAAATGTTTGCAAATTTTTACAGATTTACCGTCATGTGACATTAAATCTGTATGCGCACATAAAAAAGGTTGCGACATCAACGAGCTTAAAATTTTATTGGCAGATCATGCAACTACCATGTGCCATGGAGCCAATGTTCTAAAGGATATTCATCAAAAAATAGCCTCATTTTTTGATAGCGCAATCGATCAGATTGAGCGAATCAACGTTCCTGATGGTTTATGCTTAGATGATTTGTTGATAGAACTCAAAGCCTGTTCAAGCAAAGGAGAGGCAAAACGATTGGTCCAAGGGAGCGGTGTGTTTATCGATAAAGTTACTCAAGATAATCCTAAACGCATCATTCACATTAAAGACAAACCGCAAAAATTGTCGGTGGGCAAAAAAAAACATTTTTGGATTTAAATAACCATGACGCAACTTGTGATTAAAATTGATGTTGATACGGACAAAGGAACACGAATTGGTATCCCAAATTTATTAAGAATTTTTAAAAACTTAGGCATCAAAGCAACATTTTTATTATCCTTGGGGCCTGATCATACGGGGCGAACAATTTTTAGGATCTTTCGTAAAGGTTTTTTAAAAAATGCTTCTCGTACCAACGCCATTCAAATTTATGGTATCAAAACATTGATAAATGGCTTGTTAATTCCTGGTCCCCATATAGGGCGTCGCCACGGGGATATCATGCGGCGAATCGAAGACGAGGGGCACGAGGTCGGTATTCATTGTTATGATCATATTCGTTGGCAAGACCATCTCCATCGCATGAGCTTTGATGAGGTAAAATCAGAATTTTTAAATGCATATGACATGTTTAAACACATATTTGGACGTCCATCGAAAGGTATTGGGAGTGCAGGTTGGCAAACTAATCAACATAGTTTATGGTGTTATGACCATTATGATTTTTTATACTCCAGTGATACACGGGGCCTAAATCCTTTTTTTCCAAGGATGGACAATACTATCTTTAAAACTCTTCAAATTCCAACCAATTTACCTACTTTGGATGAAGTCTTAGGGCGCATCCCTTCCGTTGATGATTATTATGATGACTTGATTGCCTCACAAGACGTTAATGTCATGACGGTCCATACAGAATTGGAAGGTATGTTCTATTTAAATTGGTTTGAAAAATTTTTACAACGGCACCAGGAAAAAGGTGCACAGTTTTTAACACTTGAAGATCTTGCAAAAATTTTATTGAAAAACCCAAAAAATATTCCACTCATGCAGATTGTGCAACGTGATATTGAAGGACGCTCGGGATTACTCTCGGTTGCCTTGCGTGAGTGATTTTATTAATATTTTTTTTAAAAAGAGCTAAATTTTTTTTGAAAATCAAATATAAGGATTAGGAATTCCCAATCCTTCAAGAAGTTTAATTTCTAATGTTTCCATTTCGTCTTGATCATTAGGATCAACGTGATCATATCCAATTAAGTGGAGCAATCCATGAATTAATAAATGGCTTAAATGATTTTTGAATGTTTTATCTTGCTCTATGCTTTCTCTTTTAAGGACCCCAAACGATAAAAAAACATCTCCCAAATATCCATCATCTCCCATGGGAAATGATAGTACATTCGTTGGATAATTTTTTTTTCTATAGGTATTATTAAGTTTTTTCATGTCATTATCATTTAATAAAATGATTGACACATCAAAATTGCAATTTAATTGATCGAAAACAAAAGAAGATAAACTTATGAGGTCGTCTTCTTTTATAAATTCCAAAAAAGAACTGTCTTCGATACAAACAGAAATATCAGGTTTTTTTTGATTCAATTCTTTCCGTGATTCTAGCACTTTTACCTGTTCTGTTTCTAAGGTAATATAATTTCGCACGGCGAACATCGCCTTTTTTGACAACTTCTACACGAATATTGGGAGAATGTAATTGGAATACGCGCTCTACGCCTTCACCAGATGACAATTTTCTAACTCTGAAAGAAGAGTGTAGCCCCCTGTTTTTACGTCCAATCACAACGCCTTCAAAAATTTGAACACGTTCCTTTTCTCCTTCTTTGACTTTTACGTGAACCTTTACAGAATCACCAAAACGAAAATCTGGAAACTGTGTTCCTTTTTCTTGAATGTAGTTTGACTCATATTGTTGAAGTAAATTCATGTTTCAACATGATACATATAGACCTAACTTATTATATCTCATATTATTTTTTTATGCATTAGATCTTCCTGCAAAACATCAGAATTTTTCTTTCAATATTTTTGTTGAAAATATATTCGTCTTGTCATCTTGAAAATCGTTTGTCTATAATATCTAATGGATACCCGCCTGCGCGGGAATGGTATATTTATGTTTCATAATGCTGACGTCATAAGTAGATCCCTCATTTGGATAACGTTAATACAATGGGCTATAAGTAAAAATCAGGTAAGACAATAATGAAAATTGCTGATTTAAAGGCAGGTTTACATCTATCTTATTTTATCAAGAAGTATAAATTCGGCACATTCTTTGTCCAAGGCGGGTTAATGTTTCATATTGAATTGAGCTGCATCCTTTTCGCCAATTATCCGCATTGAATTCACCTAAAATTTGAACCCAAGCATTTTCCTCCAATAATGAATCGGGTACATCGCTGATATCCAAGGTTATTAAATCCATTGAAATCCTTCCGACGATAGGCACATCATAATTTAAAAATTTCACATATTGAGGATAGCTACTTTTGCATAATAACCAAGGAACTCCATCGCTATAGCCACAGCACACCGTTGCAATTTTGGAATCTTTTTGTGTGAAAAAGAATCGTCCATAGCCAATACTTTCACCTTTTGAAACATGTTGGATTTGGATAATTTTCGTCCAAAAAGATACAGGAAATTTAAAAGGGTTATCTTGATAAGGTGTAGGGTTCAAACCGTACAGCGCCATGCCTGGTCGAACAATGTCAAAATGATATTTGGAATCCAAGAAAACACCTGAAGAATTACACAAAGATGCCTTCACATGAGGGAGTTTTTTCTTAAATGTCATAAATTTTTGATATTGTTCCTCATTAAATGGGTTGCATGGCTCATCTGCACAAGCAAAATGAGATAATAACAAGAGGGGGTCTTTTTTTATAAAAGGAAAAATGTCTTCAAAATCTTGATAACTTAATCCCGTGCGCCGCATTCCGGTGTCTACAAAAATAGCATAAGGATGATATTGATCCCAATTTAAAAATTGTCGTTTTGTCGATAACACAGGAGTTAATTGATGTTTTATGCATTCTTTCTCGGTTCCCTTAATGGCGCCTGCTAAAATAAAAATGTTTGGCTGAGGTCCTAAGGTTTGCCTAAGTCTGGTACCTTCATCCAAAAACATCACAAAGAAATTCACACATCCATGTTCATAAAGATTTTTACTCACATGTTCCATTCCCAGCCCATAGGCGTTTGATTTCACAACCGCTCCGCACGCACCTTTGGTTTGTTTTTGCACAATATCATAGTTGTGGCGAATCATGCCTTGAGATATGAGCAAGCATGAATAAGAACCAGATTGTTCAATTTTTTTCAAAATAGAATCGTACACTATCACAACACGTGGAGACTTTAATCTAAAATATTATATCTATAAAACGTATTTTTAAAAAGATTTAGACTATATCATTCATCCTCACTCTAGATGGATTGATGGCGTACAAGATGATTTAAGGGGAAAATTTAATGAAAAATTGGAAAATATCATTGATGATGTGATTGGTGTAGAGAATTCATGCCTTAGCAAAAATCAACACAAAAAGGAACAAATCTTACAACTTCCTGCAAAACAGGATTATTGCTAACTATAAGTTTTTTTAATGGCGCGCTCTAGAGGATTCGAACCTCTGACCTACGGCTTAGAAGGCCGCCGCTCTATCCAGCTGAGCTAAGAGCGCTTTTTTAATAATTATACCACAAGATTTTAGCAATAATCAAAACGTGTATCAATTCGACCCAAAAAAAACTCATAAACTGATTCTATTGATCAAAAATTTCTTCGTAGGGTACCTCTAAACTCAATTCGTCTAAAATTTGCCACACTTTGCAGTTTTTGTCATAGTAAAAATTAAATGTCCTCATTGCTGATTAATCTTGACAAAACATGTGGTTGTTGTTGAATCTCCATCTAAGGCCAAAACAATCAAGCCTTATCTCAAAGGTGATTATAGCGTCTTGGCTAGTTATGGTCATATTCGAGATTTACCATCAAAAAATGGATCGGTTCAACCGGATGAAGATTTCAGTATGGAATGGGAGCTGTCAAAAAATGCTTTCAAAGCATTAAAAGATATTGAGCTGCAAGTCAAAGACGCAGATATTTTGTATTTAGCAACTGACCCAGATCGTGAAGGAGAAGCTATTTCTTGGCACGTCTATGAACATTTAAAAGGGAAAAAATTATTAAAAAAGACCACCATTAAAAGAGTCGTCTTTCATGAAATTACAAAAAAAGCAGTCCAAGACGCCATCGCCCAACCCCGCGATCTAAACCAAGAATTGGTCGATGCCTATTTGGCCAGGCGTGCTTTGGATTATTTATTTGGCTTTACCTTGTCTCCTGTATTATGGCGTAAATTACCAGGAGCTAAATCGGCAGGACGTGTTCAATCGGTAGCCCTTCGTTTAATTGTGGAGCGTGAAAAAGAGATTGAATCTTTTGTAACACAAGAATATTGGACCATTGAGGGGCTTTTCAAAGGTAAAGAAGGACAACTGATATCAAAACTTTCCCACGTCAATGGAAAATCTATTGATAAATTCTTTATACCCAATGAAGATAGTGCATTGGATTTAGAAAATCGGATTACATCAAAAACATACACAATTCATTCCATTGAAAAAAAACAAATTAAAAGACAGCCGTCTCCCCCTTTTATGACATCCACATTACAGCAAGAAGCATCCCGAAAATTGGGATTTAGCGCCAGTAAAACGATGAAGATTGCTCAATCTCTATATGAAGGTGTAAAACTTGGGAAAGAATCGGTTGGATTAATTACCTATATGAGAACAGATGGACTGACTCTTGCAAATGAAGCGGTGGCAGAGATTCGCTCTTATTTGGAAAAAAATTTCACATCAAAATATATCCCTAAAAACCCCAGGGAATATAAAACGAAGGTAAAAAATGCTCAAGAAGCCCACGAGGCCATTCGCCCCACATCAATTTTTAGAGCGCCCGATCAAATGTCTGCATACCTGGATAGTGATCAATTAAAGTTATACGATTTGATTTGGAAACGGACCCTTACATGTCAAATGGAAAATGCAATTTTGGATCAGGTGATTGTTTTGATAAATTCTCATGATCAAGAATTTACATTTAAAACCACGGGGAGTGTGATTGCCTTTGACGGTTTTTTAAAAGTCTATGAAGAGGGAAAGGATGATTCAAAAGACGATGCCTGCGAAGGAATTTTACCATCCTTTCAAGTGCAATCGCCGGTTACATTAGATAAAATATCAAAAAATCAACATTTTACAGAGCCACCACCACGCTACAGCGAGGCTACCTTAGTTAAAAAATTAGAAGAGCTTGGAATTGGAAGACCCTCAACTTACGTATCGCTCATCCAAGTAATCCAAGACCGTGGTTACGTTAAAATTCAAAAAAAACGATTTGTTCCATCCGACCGCGGGTGGGTTGTTATTGGTTTTTTGGAAAATTATTTTGAAAAATATGTGGCATATGATTTTACAGCTCAACTAGAAGATGAGTTGGATAAGGTGTCTAATGGTGATAAACAATGGAAAAACATTCTTAAAAATTTTTGGGGTGACTTTTCCAAAATGGCCGATGATACAAAAAACCTTAAAAATTCGGATGTAATTGATCGTCTTCATGATTGTTTGAAAACTCATTTATTTAAAAGCGAGAATGATATAATTTGTCCAAAATGTGAAAAAAACCTCCATTTAAAACTAAGTCGGTTTGGGGGGTTCATTGGTTGTGAGGACTATCCGAATTGCACCTACACGCGAACTTTGGATCAAGATAATGATGGCGACGAATCTCCTAAGCCTTTGTTGGAAAATATCTTGATTGGAACAGACCCGCAAACCTACGAAGAGATCTTTTTAAAAACGGGTATGTACGGCCCTTATTTACAATGGGATCCAACACCTGCCAGTTTGAGCCAAAGTTGCAATAATGTTGAAGAAGAGGTGAAAAAACCTGCTAAAAAAACAAAAAAAGTAAAAGACACAGAGGTGCAGCCAAAACGATTATCAATTCCACCCATTTTTCAAATTGATCAAGTCAATCTTGAATTGGCATTATTTTTAAAAACATTGCCATTGTTACTTGGAAATGATGAAGAAGGTCGTCCCATTCATTTGGGAATTGGAAAATTTGGCCCTTACGTCAAATCTCAAAATGTCTTTGTATCTGTGCCAAAAACAATGGATATCAAAAATATATCTTTGCCTCAGGCTATTCAAATGATTAAAGATAAGTGGAGTAAAACAAAATCAAAAAAATAAATGTCCATTGATTTTTTTATTGTGTGTTTTACCCCATTTTGATGATGAATACAGACAATCAAAAGGTTATATTTTTTCCTGCATACACTTAATGACTTCTCGAGCATCATAGGCAAGTGGAATATCACCTTTTTGACCTTTAAACATTTTAATCGTTACCAAAGTATTGCTTTTGTGACTATTAAACATGCCGCCGCCACTGACACCTACTTGAAAAGGAGCCAAAACCATAGGCAAAGCTCCACCTGGGCCTAAGCCCATTTTCCCAGTAGCCCCTAGGCTGGTTGATCCACTATTTAATGTTTGACTTGATTCGTTTTGAAATATAAAGTAATCAAATCCATATTTTAGAGTTAATTGAGCACAATGATACATTGTGTACTTTGCGACGTCATGACGAGACGTATAAGAATTTCCTTCAAAAGAAACTTGTACAGTATTTTGATCAATGCGCACATCATCGTATCCGTTTGTTAGAAAACTAGATTGATGATAACCTGTTGAGCATCCTCCCAAAAAAAGGAGGTAAGATAAAATTTTGTAGTTCAAAATAAAAAAAAATAATTTTAATAAAAAAACTATATTTAAATAAGCACCGTCAAAACACTTTTTTTTTAAAATTATCGCACTAAAAACTTAAGCAATAACAACACCATGATGTTAATAATTGTAATCATGGGGTTTGTAAGGATCTCGCACAGTGTCGCACGTAATGGCGGTTTTATGAGATTGCCCCCTTTGTCACAAAAGTGGTCATTAGCAAAACACCATTTCAAGGTATGGTAAATGAACATCCAAAACTCATAGGGCATTTAATCAATTATGTGTTTGGTGAGTTTTATATTCCAAAGGACACTATCAACTCAGTTCAATCCTTTTAAAGAAAGTTTTATCCTACTGAAAAAAAATAGATATTTTAACAACAGGAGATTTTTTTTGGAAAAGTTTAAAAAATGACTGTTGTGATTCTATTGCTTTATAACGAAGGGTGCGATGAGGATCTCTCATTTCAATTAAAGGCTCCCTTTGTCCCCATGGGTAATCAAGCTCAAGCCATTCAAAAGCTGATTGAAGGCCTTCATAAGAGGCTAAAAGAGACCAGGTTTTATTGGGTGTGACGGGGTCTGGGAAAACATTTACGGAACTCATTAGATCTTCCTGGGTGTTTATAGAACCCTATGACTCTTTTATTCCAAAGCGGTATCACTTTTTTTAAAAGATCTTCAAATTCATTAACACCAATGCCAAATAAACGAATAAATATTTGGTATTATCTTTTATTTTTTTGTAAAGTTTTAATTTATTG
Source organism: Alphaproteobacteria bacterium (assembly GCA_044355315.1). Lineage (GTDB taxonomy): Bacteria > Pseudomonadota > Alphaproteobacteria > JALRGP01 > JALRGP01 > JALRGP01. The sequence continues at coordinate 11,501 of JBIKYJ010000011.1, forward strand.
CAGCTTTGGCAGCAACTGTAATGATTATCGATGTGGTGCCCTCGGGGAGACTCGAACTCCCACGCCGTGAGACAACAGATTTTGAGTCTGCCGCGTCTACCAATTCCGCCACAAGGGCTTTGTGTATAAGCTCACTATAAACTTTTTTTTAAAAATCACCAAATTATATATAAATTCAACTCATGACTCATTTTGTCATTTAAAGGAAAATTGATAATATATTTCTAAAGAGTTTTTCTTTTTATGCAATTATTTTTAATTGCTTTATCACAGTCAAAGCTTATTCCGATGCCACAAAAGTGGTCACAATTAGTTTTGACGAGGTTTAATCGGATATAAAGGAGTATATTTTATGTCAGCACTCGATATCACCCTTCGTGATTTGTTCGAAGCCGGTGTTCACTATGGTCACAAGACCAAAAAATGGAATCCCAAAATGGCACCCTATGTGTATGGTGCTAGAAATGGTATTCATATAATTGATTTACAGCAAACCCTTCCGTTATTACAAGGTGCCGTTGAAGCATTAAAAAATTGCGCATCGAAAGGTGGTCGTATTTTATTTGTTGGAACAAAAATCCAAGCCACCGAACATATTCAAGAGGTTGCCCAAAATTGTGGTCAATATTTTATCAATCATCGTTGGCTGGGTGGTATGTTGACCAATTGGAAAACAGTAAAACAATCCATTAATCGTATGAAAAATATGGAACAAACTTTGGTAAACCCAAATCATTTAACGAAAAAAGAAATTTTAAAATTACAACGGGAATACGATAAATTACAACGCTCTTTGGGTGGTATCAGTGAGATGGCTGATTTACCACATATGATTTTTGTACTTGATACAAACAGAGAAAAAATTGCCATTGAAGAAGCCAAAAAATTAGGAATTCCTATTGTTGCTATTTTGGATTCTAATTCAAATCCAGAGGGAATTGATTATCCTATTCCTGGGAATGACGACGCATCCCGTGCAATTACTTTATATTTTGATGCCTTTAAAAAAGGAATCTTAGAAGGTGTTGAAAAAAGCATTGAAAAAGCAGGTATTGATATAGGAGAGCAAGCTGATATTACAGAACGTAAAGTTCATACACGCCCTAAAAAAGAACAAGTACATCATAAAAAAGGAGAATCTCATGAGTGATGTGTCTGCCGCATTGGTAAAAGAGCTCCGCGAAAAAAGTGGTGCTGGAATGATGGATTGTAAAAAAGCATTACAAGAAACAAAAGGAGATCTTGAGCAAGCTGTTGATTGGTTACGCAAAAAAGGTTTAGCATCTGCCTCCAAAAAAGCTGACCGCGTGGCCGCAGAAGGCGCTATTGTACTTTGTTCAAAAAATCATCATACGGCTTGTCTCGTGGAGGTTAACTCTGAAACAGATTTTGTAGCAAGAAATATTGATTTTCAAAAGTTTTCTCATCAGGTTGCATCTATATGCGCACATGACAAACTTGATGCAGAAGCCCTTGCAAATAATTCAAGTATTTCCCATGATTTGAACACGTTAATTGCAACAATTGGTGAAAATATTAAAATTAGACGCGCTCAAGTGGTAGAAGTATCATCCGGTGTCGTTGCCAGCTATATGAATGCCGCAATTGCTCCAAATCTTGGGAAGATTGGTGTTTTAGTCGCTCTTAAATCCACAGGAAATGCTGAAAAACTGATGGAATTAGGTAAAAAAATTGCTATGCATATTGCCGCCGCCAACCCGCTATCATTGGATATTGCATCCGTTGATCCTGCCTTGTTAGAGCGTGAAAAATCAATTTTAGTTGATCAAGCAAAGGCATCTAATCGTCCTGATGATGTGATTCAAAAAATGGTTGAGGGTCGTGTCCGTAAATTTTATGAAGAGATTGTTTTACTTGAGCAAACCTATATCATGGACAACAAAACAAAAATATCGAAAGTTTTAGAAGAAGCAGCTGCTGATATTGGTGCTCCTGTCTCTATTGAATCATTTGTCAAGTTAACCCTTGGTGAAGGTGTTGAAAAAGAGTCAAAGGATTTTGCTGCTGAAGTGATGGCGCAAATATCTTAAAAATATCAAAAAGCTCTGTGCTCTCTACCACAATGTTGGTAGAGAGCCTGAATTAAATGAATCAAAATTACGCTTCTGTATCCTTTTTCATTGTTTTCAAATTGCAAATGATTAAGGGACACACAAATAATAAAATTAAAAATACAGCAATACTACAAGCCATCGGCCAATGACGGTTGATAAAAAACTCACTCCAAACAATACGTCCGATGGTTAAGGTATCGCTGCTACCTAGCAACTCTGGAATAACATATTCCCCCAAACAAGGTAAAAATACTAATACACATCCCGAAATGACACCAGATAAAGATAATGGCATAATGATTTTCATAAAAATCCAAAATGGTGGACACCCCAAGTTTAAAGCAGCTTCGACGTGGCATGGATCAATTTTAGACAAAGAACTATAAATAGGAAAAATCATAAACGGCAAATAACAATAAATCATGCCAATACATACACCAAAATCACCACCCAAAAACACAATTGGCTCTTTGATTATATGTATTTTTAGCAATATCTGATTGATCAGTCCCGTTTGACTCAAAAGTCCCATCCATCCATATACGCGAATTAAAAATGGCGTCCAAAATGGAACACTCATTAACACGAGTACAAGCATTTGTTTGGATTTTGATAATTGGGAAATGGCATAAGATGCTGGATATCCAATCAACAAACATCCAACCATTGACATAAATGCAATTTTGATTGAACTTAAAATACCTCGAATATAAAAAGGGTCGCTTAAGAGTGTTTTAAGAGATGAAAAATTTAAACAAATATTGAAGCAATCATTATCATAAGAAAATGGAAATAAAAAAGGTGGAGCTTTATGGACTACACGGCTAAGCGAAATCATCAAAATTAAAAACAAAGGGCATAGCACAAATAAAATATACCAATACAGCGTTAATTTTTTTAAAAAAAATTTTTTGAACACTTTAAAAACTTAATGCCTCTTTTATTTCATTTTAAACCGTTTTTTCAAATCCAATGGTCATATTTTGAATAGATAATTTAACTTGTTGTTCTTGTCCTTTTTGAATATAGTGACAAATGGTATCAATGGTTGTTACTAGATCATCAAATGTTTCTCGATGCTCAGATACACCTAAAAATAACCAAGGGTATGGTGTTAATTGTTTAATCTCAAAACTATTAAATAATTCCTCATACATTTTTTCCCCTGGGCGTAATCCTGTATATTTAAAGGTAACATCTTCAACCTTTTTACCTTTCATAATCACCATGAGTTCGGCCATATCTTGGACTTTGATTTGCTCCCCCATATCAAGAACAAAAATGCCCTTATCTTGTTGAATATGTTTCAATCTTAAGTAGGCCGATTCCAAAACCAAATCAACGGCTTCTGAAATGGTCATGAAGAAACGAACGATATCTTCTTTTGTAATGGTAATGGGAAGCCCTAGGTCAATTTGTTTATTAAATAAAGGCAAAACTGATCCATTTGATCCGATGACATTGCCAAAACGAACTGTTAGAAATTTTGTTTCTTTTGCATTTTTGGCATAAAGTAATCGTTCTGCAATTTGTTTAGTTGCCCCCATAATATTGGTCGGATTAACGGCCTTATCCGTTGAAATCATGACCATTAATGCCACCCCCGCATAGCAACAAGCATCAATCATGTTATGGGTCCCCTTCACATTGACTTCAAAAGCATAGGATGCATTTTCCTCTGCAATCGGCACATGTTTAATGGCCGCCGCATGGAAAACGATAGAGGGTTGTGTTCGATCAAAAATGGTCATCAAAGCTACTTTATCGCGAATATCACATAACAACGATTGCTTTCGAATGTTTTTTGGAATGTCTTGATCAATTTTGTATAAAGCAAATTCTGAATTTTCAATCAAAATGACTTCCTTTGGGCTGGCGTTCACGACTTGGCGAACGATTTCTGATCCAATACTGCCACCTGCCCCGGTAATCAAAACCACTTGGTCTTTGACCAAATGTAATTTGTGAATGGGATTTAAAACGTAATTTTGACGCCTTAATAACAAATCATAATCAAATTCACCCTTAACATCTGGTGACATATTCGATAGATGCCCTATGGTTTTCATAAAAACTGTTGCCAAGCCTTTTTCGGTAAATTTTCTTAAAAAATCAAAAGAGCTGGTCATCTCATTGGGATTAGCCATTAACACTATATGTCCTTCGTGAGGTTCATTTAAAAACTCATCAATATTATTAATACAGGAAATAACGGGCACACCTCGTAAACGTTTTTTTACATCGTCTTCTCGATTTGAAATAATACCGATTGGGTAATATGTTTTA
>JBIKYJ010000049.1:0-6938 GCA_044355315.1 Alphaproteobacteria bacterium
TAGTCCTAAAAAATCTAGTCCTAAAAAATCTAGTCCTAAAAAATCTAGTCCTAAAAAATCTAGTCCTAAAAAATCTAGTCCTAAAAAATCTAGTCCTAAAAAATCTAGTGCTCATGCAAAAAGTAAAAAATCTAGCACCCATAAAAAAGGATTAGAGGTAGGCTCTAAACTTGGAAAGCTAGGAAGCTTAGCAAAAAAAGGTGCGGCAGGTCTTTTAACGGGAGCACAAGATAAAATTGTAATGGCAGCCTGCCTTAAAGGATTTGAAAACATAAAGTTACCGATACCAATACCGATACCAGATTTTATAAAAAACCCTGTTTGTGAAAGTACTAAGGAAGCAGTTGTGAAAGCTTTACACAAAATGATAAAGAAATAAAAATCTGGGTTTCATCTCAATTCACAGGTAGATCCAAATTTTAGGAAGGTTTCCATTCGTGAAGAGATACAAAGGTAAGAAAGCATCAAAATTTATTGCATCCTCTTAAAAAACTACAAGGCCGTTACAATGAGCGGCGGCCTTTTGACTTGCGTCAACAAGCAATATCTAAAGACCGAATGTCTTCGTGTTTATAAACATCTTCAATGTTTAAGGAAATATTTAATTTTCCACTCCATTCTTCACGTTTTAAAACGCCTAATGCATAAAATGGTTCCATGTTTTCCATTAAAAATGCTCCAAACCGTGATCCTATACAACGAAATGCGACCCCTTTGATAGAATTCCCTTGCTCGTCCACAAGAGTGCATTGGATGTGGGAATGGGCTATAATTTTTCGAAATCCAATTGTCACAGGCCCAATTAAAAATCGCGGTTGAGGATGACCTTGACCAAAGGGCTCTAACATCTCCAAATGATCTAAAAACTCATGAGTGACACCTTGCAGTGGCATATAAGACGCCACATCCTTAACAACCTTTGGAAGTGTCATTTTTCCAATTTCTTCATCTACAAAATCATAAAACCTTGCAACTTTTGTGGCATATGCGGTAAGTCCCGCAGCCATCTCATGGCCACCACCACTAATTAAAAAATTGTTATCTATAGCTTTGTGCATTAGTGCTCCAAGATGGAGACCTGGAATAGATCTTCCAGACCCTTTGGCAAGATGCGCTTGAATGCTGATGACAAAAGATGGCCTTTGATAACGCTCTTTTAAACGAGATGCCACGATACCCACAATCCCAGGGTGCCAATTTTCGTTCCACACCACAATAGCGTGGCGCTTATGTAAACTTTTTGTTTCAATTTGTGAGATAGCTTCTTCAAGAGCTGTTTTTTCCATTTTTTGGCGTTGTGCATTGTAATCATGCAAGCGTGCCGCAATTTTTTCGGCCGCGAGGTGTTGTTTTGTCGTCAACAAAACACTTCCTAAATGAGACTCGCCAATACGGCCTGTGGCATTAATACGCGGCCCTAATACAAATCCCAAATGGTATGTTGATAATTTTTGTTGAACACCTGCAATCTCTAGTAATGCTTTGATTCCTGGTCTTTGGCTTTTAGATAAAACCTTTAAACCTTGATACACAAATGTACGATTTAATCCTTTTAGCATCATGACGTCACATACCGTAGCAAGAGCGACCAAATCCAAAAATTGGAATAGATCAACAACTTTGGCGGGTTTCATCTGCCTAAAATAACTTTCAATGGCCACTAAAAATAGAAAAACAACTCCTGCCGCACATAGATATTTTAAATCATCGCGGTCTTTTAAATTTTGATCTCCACGATGAGGATTAATGATAATTCCAGGTGGCAATGTATGATCACACGCATGATGATCCAACACAATAACATCCATACCGATATTTCGAGCTTTTTCTAATGGCTTGTGGGCTGTGCTACCACAATCAACCATCAAAACCAATGATACACCACGTTCAAATAAATTGATCATGGCATTTTCATTCGCTCCGTATCCTTCTTGTAATCTGTCAGGTATATACAAAATTGTTTCAACACCCCGCTGTTGTAAATAATCGCGAAGTAATGCGCTGGAACAAGCGCCGTCCACGTCGTAATCTCCATAAATGGCAATGGTTTCATGATGATCAACGGCTTTTTTCAGGCGGAGCGCTCCTTTTTCCATATCATTAAGAATAAATGGGGATGGTAAAGATATCATCATTTTAGGTGTCAAAAAAGATTCAATATCCCCTTCAGATATTCCCCTTTGATTTAATATTTTTGCCACAATCCAAGGAATTGAAAATTTTTCACTCCAAAAAATGGTAGTTCTTTCACAATGAGGTGTGATACGAAAATTCATAATAGATAAAAACCTTTCAAATTAATGGATACGGCAAGCCATATCCTGTGAAAAAAGACGCGCTCTGGTACGAAGGGCGGCGGGTGTAGATGAATCTTGAGATAATTCCAAAAAGATCGAAGATGCTTTAACATAGTCTTCTCCCTTTAGGGCGATCATCGCTAACACCTCTTGTGCCAAATGGTAAACAAACGATCCTTTTTGAGCAACAGAACAAAGCTCAGGTTCAATTTTTTTGACATCTTCCATTGAGCGATCTAAATAGATATAAGCAACGCGAATCAGTGCCAAAGGCTTAAAGAAAAAATCATTTGTGGCAATAATTTCATGAAATGCTGTAATGGCATCATCAGTTTTTCCTGTTGTATTTAAGGTAGATGCCAATAAAAATTTTGACATAATCTCGTACAATTTTGTTGACGATCCAATCATTGGTTTCAGTAAAGCTAAAGCATTTTCAATTTTACCTTGCTCAATAAAATGCTCAGCTTCCAAAAACTGACCGCTGTATTGGCGTATTTTTTTTTGTTCATGATTTTTATAAAAACTATAGGCACCAGCGGATACAATAATGATTGTTAAAAATGATGATATATACTTACCGTATGTCGCCCACAACAGACGATAACGTTCGTTTTTTATATCTGCTTGGATATCTTGTAAAAATTCAGACTGCTGATGTTGATCCAATTTCAAAATTATAAAAACCTTTATATTATCTTAACCTTTTTTTAAAACAGCTCAAAATGGATTAAGAGAGTGTTAATTTTTTATGTTAATCTGGATCAAATCAGATAACAATTCATCCTCAAATGAAAGATGTGCATGTAGGGTCCGTGACCTTTTCTAATGATAAAAATTTTGTTTTAATCGCAGGCCCTTGTGTCATTGAAAATGAATCTCATGCTTTTAAGATGGCTGATTCTTTAAAAAAATTAACTGATCAACTGAATATCCCATTCATTTATAAATCGTCCTTTGATAAAGCAAATCGCACAAGCTATCAAGGCCAACGTGGTGTTGGAATGGACAAAGGTCTTAAAATTTTGGAAAAAATTAAAGATCATTTTGGATGTCCTGTGATCACTGATGTCCACGACAAAGATCAGTGTGCCCCCGTATCCAATGTGTGTGATATTTTACAAATCCCGGCTTTTTTATGCCGTCAAACGGATTTATTAGAAGCAGCTGCCAAAACAAGAAAGGCTTTGCACGTTAAAAAAGGACAATTTTTGGCTCCTTGGGATATGGCCCAAGTAGTAAAAAAAATTGAATCTTTTGGATCACACAAGATTTTATTATGTGACCGTGGAACAAGTTTTGGATATAATACATTGATCAGTGATATGCGTGGTATTCCCATTATGCAATCAACGGGGTATCCGGTTATTTTTGATGCCACCCATTCGGTTCAACAACCCGGTGGTCAGGGAGAGACATCCGGAGGTGATCGGTTTTTTGCACCCATCTTGGCACGGGCAGCCGTTGCCGTTGGTGTAGCCGGAGTTTTCATCGAAACTCATGATCATCCTGATCAAGCCCCAAGTGACGGCCCTAATATGATTCATTTGTCCCATATGGAATCCGTATTAAAGGAATTATTGGAATTTGACCATATTGCAAAAAAATATCCCCGATTTTTATAAAAACCATAGGATGAGGTCATCATGGCATTTTTAGGGATTAAAAAAAGGGAACTTTGGCAAGATTTAAATGCAACTCCGTTCGTTGTATTGGACAAAATTAATAAATCTTATGGAAACGTTGTGGCTCTTCAAGATGTATCTTTATCTATCTATAATGATGAATTGTTTTCATTGCTGGGGGGGTCTGGATCAGGGAAATCAACATTGCTTCGGATTTTGGCTGGCCTTGAAAAACCCACATCAGGGCGTGTATTGATTGATGGCATTGATGTCACGGATATGCCTCCGTATCAAAGACCCACTATTATGATGTTTCAATCCTATGCTCTATTCCCCCATATGACGGTAGAAGAAAACGTGGGATTTGGGTTGCTGTGGGACAATATGTCCAAAGAGACCATTAAACAAAAGGTTAAAGACATGTTGGATTTGGTTCAAATGTCGGGTTATGGTCATCGCTATCCCCATGAATTATCGGGCGGCCAAAAACAACGGGTCGCATTAGCACGCAGCCTTGTCAAATGTCCAAAGGTATTATTGTTAGACGAACCACTCGGAGCATTAGATAAAAAACTGCGGGAACAAACGCAATTTGAATTGGTGAATTTACAAGAAAAAATTGGCCTCACATTTGTGATGGTTACCCACGATCAAGACGAAGCCATGACCATGTCATCGCGTGTTGGCATTATGAACCAAGGGGAAATTTTTCAGGTGGGAACACCCCATGAAATTTATGAATTTCCCCATTCAAAGTTTGTCGCAAATTTTATTGGAGCCATGAATGTTTTTGATGGGCTGGTTATTGAAAATGAACACGACCATGTAGTCATCGAATCAAATGAGATCCAATCACAATTTTATATCACCCATTCATCCAGCGTCCCGGTTGGGTCCAACATCTCCATCGGTATTCGCCCAGAAAAGATCATCATGAGCACAACCCCGTGTCCCTTGGATAGAAATGCCACAAAAGGAATCGTCCAAGAAATTGCTTACTTAGGAGATCAATCCATTTATTATGTATTGCTGATCTCTGGAAAAATTGTTCAAGTATCACTTCCCAATTTGTATCGACTCAGTGAGCGAGATGTCACATGGAACGATGAAGTTTATTTATTTTGGAGACCGGAAAACGGCATTGCTCTATTGGATTAAAACAGATGGGTCTAGAAGACCCGTCTGTTTTTTGTGGTGGTGTTGGTTATGGTTGCTCTACATTTCCTTCGCAATCGAGTTGACCGCCTATTGCGGGTGCATCCCTGAGCTTAAGTTCTGATATTAATTCTTGGACACGACCTATCGTGCCTGCCATACAAGACGCTCTGTGACGAAGGGTTCTATCAAGAGATGCATATTGTTGTAATTGATCTTGTACAAATGCTCTTTCTTGTTGGTAATTTTGATTTTGGATCAAATAACTTCTCAAAGATTGTACTTGCCCCGTATAATTACCTTTAACCGTTTCATGGGGATCAAAATCATGAATGACGAAGGCGCCGTTATTTAAATAGACTTGTAATTGTCCGTTATTATGGGCAACTGAGGTGAGGCTATCTCCAGTATGGGCACGCACAACACTGTGCAGATACTGAGCAATCGGTTTTGCAAATGATTCAATCACACCTCCTTGTATGGAGGGATAGAGTTGTTTAGCTTGATTACTTTGAGTTCTTAGATTTGAATTGTTAAAGAAATTTAATAAATGAGATATGATTGTTTGAGGATTTGCAGCGGGATTGTCTATAAATTCTTTAATAGCCTTAGTCATTGCATTGTCATCAAATTCTATTTTTTGACGCCTGACTTCCTTGCCATCGGGATGTTTAATATTAATAAATTCTTCAGATAATACCTGTCTGTTAGTTTGTTGGAGTTGACTTAATGTCATGAACATTTTTTGTTTTGGTGCAGATTCATCGTCATGAATTAAACGATACATAGCCTCCTCACAAACGTAGAAAAATGCCTTTTTAAGTGTTAAATTTTGCATACTATGATTAAGAGCTCTATTAATAAAAGACCCTTGATGACTCATGAAATACGGATTTTGATAGGTGTTCTCGGAATTATCATAGTGATTAATTGTTCCGTTATTGTTATCGCCCAAGGCTACCAAAGCCGTTTCATATATAAAAACCTCTTGATCTGCTTTAAATCGTGCAACGCCATTTGCATCTAAGCGATCTCTCGCAGCTTTTTTATCAGCTACTATTTTTTTAAACAATGTCTTTAACGTATTGGATAGTGTATTAAATTTTTGCTCGCTGAAATCTATGTCATGACGTTTAGCATCTTTCATGACAGACAATGCCATTTTAAATGAAGCCTCCTCTGCCTGACCCCCCATGACATTTTCGGCTCCTGGCTGGATCCCTCCCATTTGACCAATGGGAAAACGTGTTAAGAAACGTTCAACTTCTGCACCAAAGAACGGCTGATTTTCAATTACATTTAAAAAGTTTGCATAAGCGTTCATGTCCATCTGTTGTCGTTGATTGTTGATCCATGTGGCCATGGCTTGTGGGTCAAGTAAAAATGCCATCATCTGGGCGGCGTTGTGTTGACCAATCTGGTTTAATAGCTGCGCATGGGGAGCAAGAACAGGATCAGAAAATCCGCCGCCACCTCCCATGAATCCACCGCCATGTCCGCCACCGCCGTGATGCTGGTTGTTCATCATCATCCATCCGCCGTTAGCATCATGGTGATGGTTGTGGTGAGCATCTGCATGGGCGTGGTGATGCTGAGGTTGAGGTTGTGGATAAAATGGTATCATCTCTGGAAATGCAGGTTGCGCTGGCGGTTGATATTGGTTTCTAGGAATGACATCTTGACGTCCATTTAATAAGTGGGGATTAAGAATATTACAATCAAAACGTAATGCTGATTGTTGATCTTGCAAATTCCCATAGTTTAAAGGCGAATAAAAAAATATGCTTCCATTGTAACTCCATATAATTATCTCTTGGTCTAACTGAGCATTTGTGAGTGCTGAAGAGATGTAATCGATTAC
>JBIKYJ010000050.1:0-6816 GCA_044355315.1 Alphaproteobacteria bacterium
ATTCACATTGACGGTCCATAAACTTTTTTGTAGATCAAATTGATTTAATAATTTTTCCAATTGTTCAGTTTTGTCAAAATCATCAATACACAACAAACATTCTAAAATAAAACGATGATTTAGCTTTCGTTTAAGAGAGTTAATAGGAGATAAGGATTTTAATAGAAATTTTTCACAAAAATGTTGGAGTGGTTCACCACTGAGGCTAAATCCCTTGGATGTTTTTAAGGTGATTTCTTTAGAGGCTACTTGAATCAAATAATAATCTAAAGCTTTGTCATCCTTTAAATACACCTCTGACGATCCACGCTTCATCCGGTACAAGGGGGGCTGTGCAATATATAAATACCCTGCTTCAATCAGGGATCGCATTTGCCTATAAAAAAATGTGAGTAATAATGTTCGAATATGGCTACCGTCCACGTCTGCGTCGGTCATGATGACAACTTTGTGATAACGCAATTTATTTAAATTAAATTCTTCATGACCAATACCTGTCCCAAGGGCGGTGATGAGTGTACCAACCTCGGCGGATCCCAACATTTTATCAAACCTAGCCCGTTCAACGTTTAAGATCTTACCTTTTAAAGGCAAGATCGCTTGGTATTTTCGGTCTCGTGCTTGTTTGGCTGATCCTCCTGCAGAATCTCCCTCAACAATAAATAACTCAGAAAGACTGGGATCCTTTTCTTGGCAATCAGCCAATTTTCCAGGAAGCGAAGCAATATCAAGAGCACCCTTGCGGCGTGTGAGTTCACGAGCACGCTTTGCGGCTTCTCGGGCGGCGGCGGCTTCTAAAACTTTGGATATGATGGCTTTTGTGTAGGTGGGATTTTCCTCAAACCAAATGTCCAAAATCTTTGAAACTTCTGATTCAACAACGGGACGTACCTCTGACGATACCAATTTATCTTTTGTTTGAGATGAAAATTTAGGATCTGGAACTTTGACGGATAAAACGCAACAAAGTCCCTCGCGAATATCATCGCCCGTGACATTGAGTTTGGAATCTTTTTTACCTTGAGGAGAATTCATCACCAAATTATTAACGATACGGGTTAAGGCACCACGAAATCCCGCCAAGTGGGTTCCGCCGTCCCGTTGGGGAATATTATTAGTAAAACATAACATTGTTTCATGATAACTGTCGCTCCATTCCAATGCGCATTCAACGGATATATGTCCCGATTGACATGCCCCATAAATCGGATCAGGATGCAGCGTATGTTTTCCTTTGTTTAAATACTTGACAAATTCTTTCAAACCTCCGTCAAAACAAAACGACACCTCATACAAGGATTCAACTCTTAAGTCTTTTAAATGAATGCGAATTCCTGAATTTAAAAAAGCCAATTCTCTTAAACGGTGTTCAATAATAGGTCTTTCAAAATAAATATTGCTAAATGTTTCGCAAGATGGCCAAAAATGAACTTTTGTGCCCGATTGTCCTTTAGGTACATCCCCAATAATACGAAGGGGAATATCGGCAACACCGTGTGTAAAGCTCATAAAATATTTTTTACTAGAACGTTCAATGGTCAGCTCAAGTTTAACGGACAAAGCATTCACAACCGATACGCCTACGCCATGAAGTCCCCCCGATATTTTGTAAGAATTTTGATCAAACTTACCACCAGCATGAAGTTGTGTCATGATCACTTCCGCGGCGGACACACCCATTTCTTCATGAATATCAATCGGGATACCACGACCGTTGTCTTGGACGCTGACTGATCCATCCGATTCAATTGTCACAATGATATCAGTACAATAACCGGCCAATGCTTCATCGATGGCGTTATCTACAACTTCACACACCATATGATGAAGACCAGTTCCATCATCAGTATCACCAATATACATGCCTGGACGTTTACGAACAGCCTCAAGACCTTTTAAAATTTTAATTGCTTGGGCTCCATAATCTTCAGCATGATCTTGGGAAGGTGGATTATTTGAATCAGAAGAACTCATATCATAACAACAGAAAACATTTTTTCTATTTTAGTCCTTATCAATAAAGCAATCAAATATTATATGAGTTTATCCAGGTAAACACATCTGGATTTTATTTAAAAATTGCGTGAAATATCAAATAAAAATTATTCGATGAAAAAGTGTCATAAATTTTATTTTAAGATAAGCTCCTCTCCCTTGCTTTATTCAAAGGGAGAGACTATGTTTTTTTTAAAAAAAGTTTATACAATAAAAAAATAAATCCCAGATATATAGTTAAAGATTCATCTTTTTAATACTGTATTTGAATTTAGGATTAATTTCAAAAGGGTGACACATTGAGATCACCATCCTTTTTAATCACACCCCTTTCCAAAAGTTCAGTCTTAAATATTTCTGAAGTTTTACAGAATAAGCTAAAGTAAAATATTGATAAAATAAAAATCACTAATGAAAACCGTCACATACGAAGAATTTGATCGCGTTGATATACGCAGTGGTACAATTTTAAAAGTTGAAGAATTCACGCGTGCTAAAAAACCTGCATTCAAAATATGGGCAGACTTTGGCTCTGATATTGGTGTATTGCAAACATCAGCGCAAGTGACCGTGCACTATACCCCCCAAAGTCTGATTAGCAAACAAATTATGGGATGTGTGAATGTGGGAGAAAAAAATATTGCGGGTTTTAAATCGCAGTTTCTGCTTTTGGGATGTGGTGATGACAATGGAGCGATTTGTTTACTCACCGTCAATCCAACGGTTCCAAATGGACAAAAAATGTGTTGAAGAAATGACTGATAAAAACGGGATGAAAAACTATTATGCAGCTCTTTTGTATACGACGATTGATACGATGGACAATGCACAGACATTGGTAAAATTAGCACTTGAAGCTAAACTGGCAGCCTGTGCCAATATCATTCCAGGGGGACAATCGATGTATCTATGGAATGAGACCATTGAGCAAAACAGTGAATGTTATATTCTATTTAAAACAACGATGGAGAAAATGAGTTCATTACAACAATTGATTGTGGATCATCACCCTTATGACATTCCTGCAATCCTGATTTGGGACGCTCAAACATCACACAATTTTTTTAATTATCTTCTGTGAAAGGCTTTTTGATAAGAAACTTTAAATACTGAAGGCTGTTGACAAAATACCTTAGGGGCAATATTGTAACCTTGATATAAGATAATGTCCTCACGGAAAAACTTTATTTAAAGAAGGAATTATGATGTGTAAAATACGCCGTCTAATGGATTATAATGAACTTAGGAAATGATGCTTTATTTAATATGACAGTGACAAAAGTTTATGAAAAAGCAGAATTCAAAAAGTTATCAACACACACGGATACCAAACAGGTGCAGTCTAATAAAGTAAGGTTGTCGAACCATGACATTGATGCATTAAAGATGTGTTTTAAAAAACATTTTTTGGCTGAAGACACACTATGGTTGTTTGGATCCAGGGCAGACCCATCAAAAAAAGGTGGAGATATTGATTTATACATTGAAACACATGCAATAGATCACGCTCAAGCAATAACCATGAAGGGGAATTTTCTTTGGGATTTAGAACAAAAAATCGGTGAACAAAAAATAGATATTGTCTTAAACCTTATTAAGCATCCTTATCCATTACCCATTCATCAAGTAGCCCTAAGGGAAGGAGTAAGACTGATATGAATAAATTAGTGGAGACCCTGAAAATTGCAGACATCCACGTAAAAAGAATCCACTCAGCACTCAATCATATTAATGATGTATTTCCGATGACTAAAGAAAAATTAGAATCTTTACCAGAAGAACGCATGGTATGGATTGATTTTCTCATCAATCGGTTTGGAAAATTACAAGACATCATTGGATCCAAAATCATTGATTTATTCCTTGATTCACAAGGGGAAATCATAGAAAATCTGACGACACTGGATAAAATCCATAAAATGGCAAAATTAGGCATCATTTCTGATGAAAAAGTTTGGAAAGACATGCGCAACGCCAGAAATCATATTGCACACGAATATTCAGATCACCCAGAATTAATGGCCATATACATGAATCAAATCGTCTCACTGATTCCATCATTATTAGAGATGTTTGATAAGCTTAAAAAAACACCATAGAACCGACGTATCAGCATAATGACATGTGATCGGTTACATCCATGTTATCCAAGGTGGATCTGTTAATTTGAGGTTCTAATCCAGGATCAAAATTAAAAACGCAATATATTCTCTCATACATGAGAGAGGATATATTGCGCCCCCCTCAAAAAGGGGGACAGGGATTATTTTTTTATCCCTGGTGGTGGTGGTGGTGGTGGTTTTATCCCTGGTGGTGGTGGTGGTGGTGGTGGTGGCGTCCCTGGTGGTGGTGGTGGTGGTGGTTTTATCCCTGGTGGTGGTGGTGGCACTCCATTAACTAGTTGTGGTGGCGTCCCCCCTGTTGATTGTATTGGTATTGGGTCTAGCTTCAATTCCTTTGCGATTTTATCCAGTCTCCTTTTATTCTCCAAATCTTTAGCATTACTGACAATCTGATATCTCAGATCTTTGTTTTTTTCGTAATAATTCATTAAACTCTCCTTGTAATAATCTTTATGCTGCATTAAATGATTGAATTCCTTAGTTGTTATATCAAATATCTCCTTCTCCGTTGAAACGTCCTCTCCTAAAACGTGATTGAGCGTCATATTTTGCAATTCACTTGAAAACTTTGACATATTTTTTTCAATATATCGCTCTACAATTGGATCAACGGCCAAAGGACTCCCATATAATATTTTTGATATATAATCATCTATATTTTTATTATTTGCATTGTCATTTAATAATATTATATCAAAAAGAGAATTAGAATAATCCTCAGTTTTTGCAAAATCAGTCTTTTGACCACTCAAAACATTAAAAAAAAATTTGATTTTGTTATACGTTTTATCAATATTTTCTAAAGGACGAGGTCCGATAAATGGATTATATTTAATTATACTCGATTCATATTCTTTAAATTTTTTTGAAAAAACTGGATTGAGCGTCTCGTTAAAATACCTTAGTGTACTTAATTCTTTGATTCTATCATCAACGTTCAAATTTTCGTCTTTTAAAGATTTGAGCAAGGGATCTGAATTTTTAGCATCTAATGCATTAACAATAGTATTAAAAATGTTTTGAAGATTTTCAGGAAAAAGATACCTCTTAAATTCATCTAAATTTTTACTGTTTTTAATTTTTTGAAGCCAATCATATTTTTTAGTGAAATTTTCTAGTTTTTTTTCTATCAAACTCTTATCAATATTATATACGTCTAAGTTCTGAAATTCTATGTACTTGCTATCTTCACCTTTTATTATACGATAAATCTTTTCAAAAAGTACAATATCTTTTGTGAATTTTTCATCGAAAACGATCTGATCAACTTTATGAACTATATCAGAAATATCTGTTATATTAATTTGTTCTTTGCTCAATAATTTCTTTTCAAGAAATTCTTCAAAATGCTGTGATTTTTTAAAAATAGGCTGATATATTTTGTTAGTAGTCTCGAATAAGTTTTTGAACATAATTGGATGTCCTACTAAGGAATGTTGATCTTTTATTTTTTTTTCATCATCACTGCATTTAACACTTAACATCATTTTTTCAGTTATATACTTATGTATATCCTTATATATATCACTAAAGTCTGTTTCCAAATCCTTTATTGTGTTTATTTTTCTAATTTTATCTATTAAATTATTGTTGTTAGAAATATTGTTTTTACATGTATTACGTTCATTCTCAAAAGAAGTAATTTCTTGATTTAAATCAGAAAATAGTTTTTTTATATTTTCGTCATCTATAGTTTGATTCTTTGATTCTTGTACTAATTCTTCTATCAATTTACCTTCACTTATACCCATTTTTCGACTTAATATCTCAAGAAAATCTTTAAAGTTTCTTATATTGTTAAAAGTTTCAGATTGTTTAAAATTATTTTTTTCTTTATCATCAAATTTTTTTCTTAATTCATCATTCTTTTTATTTAATTTTTCTTTTTCTACTTCATAATGATTGTTTAAACGAGCCTGCATAAAGGCCTTCATGGCATTAAAAAAATCAGGTGTTTCTCTTTGAATTCTCTGATACAGAGTTATTATGTTACCTTCTTTAGTATCGTTATCTAGTTTGTAATAAAATAAAATATTTTCTTTTATATCATGTATAAAAAAATACACAAATTGATTATTGCATGTCTCATCCGGAATACCCAGTTTACCCCATTGATCAGAATCAGATAAATTACGGAATTGTAGATTTTCTGTAAAAAAATTTGAAAAATCTACGTCTTCATAAAAATTACCCTTCGGACCACGTAATACGTATCCTTTAAAATTATCATTGTTATCCCAAAAAAGTGCAGGTACATATATATTGCCATTATTAGACAGATTCCTCCTCCTAATATAATCTGTCGTATTAGTCGAAAATTTAAACTCTCCAATAGAGAACTTGCTTATGTGATTAATGAATTCGACCGAGTAAAGCTCTTGCTCAAGATCATACAAAAGGCCATTGTATAAGTTTTTAGATGCTTCAGAAATATTTTCATCTTGTATCATTTGTTTTTTTTCATCAAATCTATGCTTACTATCTTGTTCTTCTTTTTTAAAATTTTTATGATGTTCAGTATCATTAAAATTTTTCTTAACATATTGATTTAACGTATAATTTAAAAATTTATTATTATTATTATTTGATATATATTTTTCAATATCCTTAAAAGAATTTTTTTTAAAAAAAATCTCTACAGCATTTTTTTCTGAATGATCGTCTATTTTTTTGTTTAATTGTTCTATTTCTTTATTGA
>JBIKYJ010000104.1:0-5766 GCA_044355315.1 Alphaproteobacteria bacterium
GGCTCGCTTGTTTTATTTATATGGTGAAGGGCAGTCCTCGAAATCATTATTTTCACAGCTTCAAGCAGCGGTCAAGAATCACGAAGTAGTTTTCAACATGTCGGGGGGGGAACAGCTTCGGGATTATCTTCACGTAGATCAAGTAGCACGGCATCTGGTAAAGTTCGCGTTGCATCCTCAAGATCTTGGAGTAATAAACATTTGCTCAGGAAACCCAGTCTCGATTCGCTCCCTAGCAGAAAAATGGATCACAGAAAATGAGTGGGAGATTAGGTTGAATCTTGGATATTATCAATATCCTGATCACGAATCGCTTGCTTTTTGGGGAAACAAGCAAAAGCTGATGAATATTGAACGTGAATAATACAGAACAATAAAAACTTTGATCCGCCACAAAACTTCCGAGATCACAAAACCAAACAGTTACACCAAAACTTCAACAGACAACCTATGTTATGAAGTTTTGTGACCGAACACAAAATAATCATACTTTTCCTGCTACAGTGCATTTCTGTATAAACGGAAAATTCCGATTCAAAAACAATTTACTCTCATGGATATGAAGCTTGGAGCATCGTTTGAATACGATCAAGATTTAACCAATAAAATTATAGAATTAGCCGAAAAAAGGCCGTTGTCTGAAGTTTTTCAGGCATTTCCTGCATATACAAAGCGTCAACTAATCACAAGATTTCTTGCTTACTATGAATTGTTTAAGATGATTCAAGATGTCCCTGGTTGGATAGCCGAGTGCGGGATTTATCATGGATTCAGTTTTTTTAGCCTAGGCAAGTTTCTAGAGATTTTCTGCATGGGTGATAAGACGAGAAAAATTGTTGGGTTTGATAATTTTAGAGGCTTTACAGAGCTTGCTCAGAGCGATGGATTGCCCGATCTTTCATGTACTCGGCATGAAGGTGGCACCAATCCTTCAGACTTCCGTGATGAATTCTTTCAGTTGCTCTCTTGTGCCAATGCGGATTGCTTTGCACCTTGGGCTGAGCGATTTCTAGTTGTGGAAGGAGATGCAAGAGAAACCATTCCAAAGTTTTGCATTGATAATCCGGGTTTAAGACTGTCAATGCTACACATTGACATTGATATTTATGAGCCGGTAAAAACAGCTCTGGCAAATCTCTATCCAAGGCTCCTACCTGGTGGGATTGTTGTACTAGATGAGTTTGCTCATGTAGATTGGCCAGGTGAAAGTCAAGCACTCACAGATGTGTTCATCGAAAATGGCTGGCCTATACCAAAGCTACAATCTTTTCCTTGGATTGGAACTCCCACAACTTATTTCATCAAAGAACACTTTTAGGCATGGACATCAAAAAAATACTTCACTTGATCCCACATCTAGGAGGAGGTGTGGGAAGATTTTATTCAAATATTTTGAAGGAATCATCTGCCCAGTATTTTCATGACTTCTTGCTTTTAGAAGACCCTATAGACAGACGTTTTTTACCTGATGGCTCTTGGAGCATTCTAAAAAATCACGACCAACTTCGTGAGATCATTCAACATTACGACATTATTCAAATTGATTTTTGGAATAATCCCTATTTATATAAAACTCTAAGGGGACTAGATGAATGGCCAAATTGTAGGTTGCTTTTATACCCACACGTCAATGGCCTTTATGCTCCTTCTTACCTGCCCTCAGATATAGCTTTGACGGCTGACCGGGTAGCTTTTTCTACCGAGGCTTCTGCGTATTCGGATGCAGCTAAATCTCTAAAAGGCAGATATATTTTTATTCCTGTTGGCGGCGCATCAGAGTTTCTTGATTTAAAGAAAAAGGAACACCCACGATTTCAAATACTATATGTAGGAACGGCAAACCTTGAAAAGTTTAGACTGGAGTCTCTCCGATGGTCTATTCAGCTTTATCGGCAATTGCCTGAAATTCATTTCGTATTTTGCACTCAGGATAGTCCAGAGCATTTAAAATGCTTCATTCCTTCAGACTGTCTTGATGGTTTTGAGTTTTATGAGTCTGTAGCACAAATAGAAGAATTTTATGCATCATCCGATGTATTTGGATATCCATTACAGCCAAGACATTATGGCACTGGAGAGCAAGTTTTGCTTGAAGCAATGGCTTCAGGAGTTGTTCCAGTGGTCATGGATAACCCAGTTGAGAGACATATCGTCAATGATGGTCTAACAGGAATAATTGCTAGAGACGGTGAAGAATACAAGTCAGCCATTAAGTTTTTGTTTGAGAACAGAACGACACTTGGTCAACTCGCAGCAAACTGTAAACAAGAAATCACGAGCAACAAAACGGCAAAAAAGACAACAAGTAAATTTGAGATGATCTTCGACGAATTAATTTCGGGTAACAAGAAGCCTCATTCATGCAAGTTTGAACGTTACAGTATATTTGAGCTGTTTTTAATGTCTCAGGGAAGGGATGCGAAAGTCTTTCAAGATTTGATTGAGGGTCACAATCTCGATTTTTGTAAATGGAGGCTGAACAGAATGTATGTACAAAAACACCTATCCAAGGGGACTATCTTCCATTGGGCTAAGTGTTTTCCTGATGTTGAAGAATTTGCTCTAATCATCGAGTCGATGGTTCCGTAATTCAGTGATCATGTACGTCATAAGAACTAAATTTATTAAGGCTTACTTGTCACCGAGGTGCTATGATGTACAGTCAAAATAGACCGTGGTTCGATAAACCCGTTGGTAGTTTTTAATGTCTACGAAAACAGAATACGAAATTAAGTTTGAACAAGAAAATCTAATTACCCTTGAAAAACAAGGAGCAAATGAAAATGCGCTGAAGTTGAGTAAGGAGTTCTTAATTGAAGTTGCACCAACCAAATACGGTTATCATTTTTCCTGGTTAGGTCGTCCTGTAATTCAACTTCCTCAGGATATCATGGCCATGCAAGAATTAATTGGGTCGATCCAACCAGACTTAATTATTGAAACTGGGATTGCTCATGGAGGCTCCTTAATCTTTTCTGCCGCTATGCTCGAACTGAATGCGGCCTGCGGTGGTTGTCAAGATGCTGAAGTTCTGGGAGTGGATATTGATATTCGCGCACACAATCGAGAAGCGATCGAAGCACACCCCATGTCGAAGCGGATTTCAATGATTCAAGGATCAAGCATTGCTTCTGAAATCATCGAACAAGTCAAAGCAAAAGCAGAGGGCAAAAAAAGTATTCTGGTTTGCCTCGATAGTAATCATACTCACGAACATGTCTTAGCGGAACTTGAAGCTTACGCTCCACTTGTTACACCAGGAAGCTACTGCGTTGTCTTCGATACGATTATCGAAGATCTGCCTGATGAAATGTTTGGCGATCGGCCTTGGGGTGTTGGGAACAATCCTAAAACCGCTGTATGGGAGTATCTGAAAAGTCATCCAGAATTTGAGATTGATAAATCAATTCAAAACAAATTGATGATAACCGTCGCACCAGACGGATATCTGAAACGAACCAAGGCTAGTTAGACTGTTAACTCATTACAAAAAAATACAATCATGTTAGGTAGTTCTAGTTCTCTTCTCGATGAACAGATAAAAAGTCTCATCAAGTCTGTTCAGCCATCGACTATATTAGAACTTGGATGTGGTCAAGGAAAGTTTGGTGGACTCCTCAGCGAAGCCAAGCATCGTCCAAGCTCTTTGACAACAGTTCAAAAAATATTCAATCCTGAAGATCTGAATTCGATCGCCAATCAAGGTTATTCTCAAGTTATTGACCGAGATATTCTCGATTACTACAAAGAAGGGTTTGACGAAGAATATGATCTCATCGTTGCACTAGATGTAATCGAACATTTTTTATTCTCTGATATCCTTTCAATTATCAACTTTTCTTTATATCGTTCTAAGTATTTGTTGCTAGTATGGCCGTCTTGCCACCCTCAGTCAGCATCAACTAGCGCATTTGATCGACATCGCTCATCTTTCACACTGAGAGATCTTGCGGACAAATTTGATACTGTGTTTTACAGTCAGACTGGCTTCGCCAATCATCACTTCTTGCATCAGTACCACATTATTTTACTACGGGGATTTATGAATCCAGAAGTATTTGCCGCTACAGCTATATTTTAAACCTCACAGAGATCTACATTCTTAAACTTTTAGAAATCTCAGTATTCTGACTCTATATATATTTTTACTTCACATAAATTCAAATTAACCTGACCTTTAAAAACGGGATCAAGACTTTATCTATGAAATCCAACCTAAGCAATCTATCTCTGAGTATAAAGAACAATCCTCAAGAATTCCAAAATTACTTACTGCTGTGCCTGGAGTATTTACAGCAGGGGCTGCGCGACTCTGCTAGTAGAGCTTTCAGGCAAGCCGCCAGAATCGAATTCCGACAGCCTCACCTATTTCTCGAAGCTTTCAGAGGTCTAATCAGTAGACCCGATTTATTGCATGGCTTTCTTGAGTTTCTCTCCGTAGAGTCATACATCACCTCAAAAGCTCATGAAGTTGACTCTATTCGTCAAATTATTCGGCTCATTTTACAAGAATTAGAAAGTACACCAAATATCCCAACTAATATTTTTGGATATCTTGGTTACTTTAAAAATATCGAAGAAGATTATGAGACTGGGAAAGCTTACTTAGAAAAATGTATTAATAACCATGGAAACAACTTATTTCTGGCAAGAACCCTCTCTGAATCTCTTTTAGGTTCCTGGAATTTAAACTCTCATCAGCATTCAGGGGTCGATTTATCTACTCTCCGTAATTTTGAGGATTTCGCAAGAGAAGCAACTTTAAGTATAAAACCCCTTCAAATTCAGATCGTAAATGATGTTGACACATCAGCCTTAGACGCTATTGTTTTTTTATCAAGTGACTGTGTCTACTTTGAGACATTAGGACTAGCTCAAGCAATAAGCATTGTGGAAACTAGCCCATCAATGGGACTTCATTTTCATATTATGAATCCCAACGAGAATAGTTTTAATTTGATATCAAAGTTCGCGAGCCTCTTCCCTCAGACGTATTTGAGTACTTCTCATGAAGTTGTAGATTATGCTCAAGCAGGATCATGGGAACGAAAGACCTATTATGCTTCAGCTCGCTTTTGTCGTGCAGCAAGCTTTCTGTCAACATCAAATGTCCCGATTATCATTACAGATGCAGATGTGCTTTTCAAGCGGAATATCTTATCGCTACTCGATTTATACAGAGAAGGAGACTGGAAAACTAAGATTGATTTTGCTTTAATGGTTCCATTTAAGACAATGCCATTGGTTCCATTATATGCGAAGTTTTTTGCGAGTTTTGTTCTTGTTACTAATACACGAGCTGCACGTGATTACCTTTTTCAAGTCAGTTATTTCATTGAGAAAAATTTGGCTAGAGGAGCATGTTGGACTCTTGATCAACTTGCTCTTCTAGCAGTATTTGAAGCTAGAAATATTAATATGTTAGACACTAACCTGTGGGAGATTCCATGTAATGAAGGTCTCGATCATGCGTCTGCCGAGGAAGAAATTCCTTCTGATGGAATTATAATGACATCAACTGGGGAAGGGAAATTTGGTTCCAATCGATATACTGAAGTTGTCAAAAAATATCTGAAAAAATATTCCTTCCCGTCATGATTTTTCGTTTTTCGTCGTCCTGATTTTACCTAAGAACATGCAGAGCCCCGTTCAGCCTTTCTTCTCTATTCTAATTCCAACTCGACAGCGACATACGACCCTTCACTACTCTATCAAGACTGTTCTAGCTCAGAACTATCAAGACTTTGAGCTGGTTATCATGGATAA
>JBIKYJ010000052.1:0-6578 GCA_044355315.1 Alphaproteobacteria bacterium
GGAAGGGGAATCCGTGATCCTAACGGCCAGTGCAATGGCGGCCGCAGGACACATGAACATTTATCTGATCATGTTGATTGCTTTTTCAGGAACCTTAATTGCCGATCAAGCTTTGTATTTTTTAGGCAGATGTTATGGTCATCAAATTTTAGTCAAATATCCAAAATTATTTAAAAAATCAGACAAAGCTTTTGATTTGTTAAAACGTTATGATGTATGGTTTATCATTGCGTGCCGTTTTATTTATGGTATTCGTGTGACAAGCTCGGTTGTCATTGGCATCAGTGGTCTACCTCCTAAACGCTACAGCCCTTTGAACGTTATATCCGCCATTATTTGGACATTGGTCAGTTGTCTGGGGGGGTATTGGATTGGCGATACATTTTTAAAATTTTTACATACAATGGTTGTGTATCAAAAATGGATTTTTGGTGTTGTTGGAATTGGCATTCTTGCATTATATATCCGAAAAAAATTTAAACATGGATACGTTGATGAGCAACCGTAAGGTTTTATGTGTTGATTTAGATGGAACCCTTTTAAAAAATGATATCTCAAGGCATGCATTATGTTGTTTTCTAAAAAAAAAACCGTGGTATTTTTTTAAAATATTAAAACTTGCATGTCATGGGTCATTGGCAGTTAAACAAGAATTATCAAAACGCGTACCTCTTCCCCCTGGGCCTTATATATGGAATCTTCATGTTATTAATTATATTGTTAAAATGAAATCCGAAGGGTGTTACGTGTGCTTGGCAACGGGAGCCCCACAGGCATACGCACAACAATTGATCCAACAACTTCCCGTGGTGTTTGATGATTGCTTTGGGTCAAATAATAGTAATTTAGTTGGAAAAAATAAAGCACGTTTTTTAAAGGATCGTTTTGGATCATTCATCTATATTGGTAATTCTTGGCAGGATCGTTTCGTCTTTAATCTTGCAGATGAAATCATAGCCGTCACGACTTCAACGTCTTTGATCAAATGGATTAAAAAACAAAATAAACCATACACAATTTTTCCGTATTTTAAATCAAAAGCCCCAGGATTTTAAAAACATTGCTCCCCCCTTAAAGAAAGATCATCATGGGGTAAATAGATAAAAAAATCATATGATGACGTCAATTCAATCGGAAATACGCAAACGACAACAACAATTTTGTTGGTCAATGAAGGCACGTCCAAATCAATTACCTCCACCCGGTGATTGGTTGTATTGGATGATTTTAGCAGGAAGAGGATTTGGAAAAACACAAACTGGGTCCGGCACCATTCAAATGTGGGTTCAACAAGGCCTTCACAAAAAAATAGCTCTCATATCACAAACCATTTCAGAAGCCAGATCCATTATGGTGGAAGGGGTCAGTGGGATTTTAAGTATGTACCATCCCGCTGATCGTCCCATTTTTAAACCGTCTCAAAAAATGATCACATGGCACAGTGGTGCCACCGCACGGCTGTTTTCAGGGGACGTTGTTGACAGCTTGAGAGGTCCCCAATTTGATTTAGTGTGGATTGATGAGTTGTGTAAATTCAAATATCCAGATCAACTGTGGGATCAAATGACATTGGGGTTGCGTTTAGGGACGCGTCCTCGCTGCATCATCACCACCACCCCAAGACCGATCCCCCTTCTAAAGCGCATTATGGATCATGACAAAACGGTGATTACACGGGGATCGACCTTTGATAACAAAGATCATTTATCACAAGTTTTTTTGGATGAGATGAGTGAGAGGTTCAAATCTCACCCCTTAGGTCTTCAAGAATTATACGGAGAGATTGTGGACACAGGGAAAGCTCTGTTTAAACGAGAGTGGCTCATCCATGAACCCATAGATGTGCACGATCAAACCATAACCATCATGGCCATCGATCCGGCCATGACATGCCATGACCACAGCGATGAAACAGGAATGGTGATCTGCTCAAGACTGAAAGATGGACGTATGGCGGTGATCCAGGACCTGAGCGGTCGCATGCCACCAGAGGTGTGGATTCAAAAAATACACGATGCTTATCACCAGTTCCAGGTTCATTACGTGATCGTAGAAACCAACCAAGGAGGCGACCTTATTCAACATATGATTCGTCAATTAGATCCATCTATCATGATTAAAAAAATTCATACCCACACGTCAAAGGATATTCGTTTTGCCCCCATTATTGAAATGTATATGAATAAACGAGTGATTCACATAAAACCCTTCCCGGAATTGGAAAAACAAATGTGTTCTGCCTTGCCTAAGCACATATCACCCGATAGACTGGACGCCCTGACCTACGCACTCACCCATGTCTCATTAATGAAAAAACAGGTGAGCTTGTGGAGCCCTTAATCAAAATTTAAAACGTATAGGCCACGCGCACAGAAATACTGACGGCATTGGATTTTTCGTTGAATTCTACGTTGCAATATGTGTCGTATGTTGGTCCTGGACTTTTTCCTGGAAGGACAAAAGATGTATCGCCGTAAGAAATATAACGTATCTTGATACCGCATTTTAATTTATTTGTTAATGCATGGTCTAATCCCAATCCAATTGAAAAAAACTTTTTGGTATCATTTTTGCCCTCTTTAAAGGAGGAGATACCATGATCTGCGAATAGAGAATTATCGGTGTCTTCAAATTGATAATCAAATCGGTCTAAGCCACACCCAATGGTTCCATATAAAAAATTTTGGGATGTTATGTAAAAACCCAAAATAACATCCCCAGCCATTCCAATACCAGAGCGACACTCTCTTTCTGAAATGGCCTGCTTACCTGCTGCATTCTTATACATGGCAGAGCCATAATTTTGGTGAAACCCGTGGTAACGACCGGATAATTCCACCCCCAAACCAACACGATTGACTTTTTTAATATAGCCAAAAAACAATTCCACTAATGATGCTGTATTTTGATAGGTATTTTGATTAGCAAAAGATGTTTTTTTTTTGCCATATATGTCATAATCTTGGATGTTAGATCTATTGATCAATACCCCAAGGCCACCGCCCATATAAAATCCTAGGTTAAAAGAAGGGGCTTTTGTTGTTGATTGTGTGTGCGTTGACACGCAAAATCCCGAAAACGCTGACGATGCGGTGAAAAATGCACATATAAAAATGTATATCACGAGAATATTATTACAAATATGATATCTGTTAACTAAATTTTAATTTTTTTTTGAAACAATATCAATATGAACGAAATAAGAAGAAACAAATGAGTACAAATATTATTTTTGACAGTATTGTTAAAAATAGATATATTATTGATATGTTTAAAAAGTTTTTTTAAGATGAAAGACAAGTTTAAATTATTGATAACAACAGCTATGATTTTTAGCGCTAATGGAGCTGACATTCCTCATGAATTAAAAAATCCAGCAGCATATAGTTATAAAAATTTTCATAATATGAAAAAGATGATTTCGGATGTGCTTAATAATAATCAAGATGTGCGAGAACTTCTTCCTGAGGACGCACTAAAAAAATTTGAGAACGGGGAATTTGAAGATGCAGCACAGTTAAAGGGAGTGTTTCTCCCTTTTTTTAAAGATATGGATACTCTGAATCAAATAAGAAGTGAACAAAATGCTAAATTCGAAGAAAAAAAGAAGGAATTAATTGAGGGCTTTGCATTAATGGCTCAAAAGGAAGAGGAAGAAATAGAACGTATCTACCGAGAAAGGCAGGGAGATTTGCGTGTTTTGGCTGAAGAAAAGCGAAAGGAACATGAAGAGCAAGAACGTGCAATTAAAGAATTGTTGGGTAAGAACGACGAAGAGATGGAGGAAATCAATAAAGAAAAAGGAAAATTAAATGCTATTGTTCAAGAAAGGATGAAACAACAGAAACGCATAGAGGATGAGACTAGAGAATTAAATGATGAACTAAAATCATTCCAGGAAACAATAGAAACAATCCAAAAACAAATATCTGATTTATCTCACAACAGCAATGCTCTAGAGAGTGGTCTAGCTAACCAAACTCAGACGAATCAGAATTTAAGTCAACAAATAGGAGAACTCCAGAATCAATTTGATAAAAAGACACAACAAAAAAAAGATCTAGAAAGTCAAATTAGTTTACTAGACCAACAATTGAATCTACAGACACAAGAAAGCGATAAACAAATAAAAATAATCCAACAACAAATAGTTGAAAGCACTAAGGAAAACAACAATTTAAATGAACAAATAACATGCCTCCAGAATGAAGTTCATAACAAGACAGAAGAAAAAGCAGAGATAGAGTCAAGTATGCTCAACTTAAAGAGTCAACTAATAGAGACACAAGAAACCCTTACACAATTTGAAGAACAGCTTTCTAATGTTAAAAATCTTAATACTAAAAAGCAGAAAGAGATTCGGGAACAAGAAAATATTCTTAATGATCTCACAGCAAAAATGGAAAAAGTAGTTGGATGTGCTGTCTCTGGTTTGCAAATATTGGGCGCTCCCATACATTATGGTGAGAGCAATACGGAAATCACGATACAGGCATTTAAAAAACTGGTAGAAGACACTCTCTGTAAACATGATGAAGCAGAAAAAAAACTAGCAAACGTGACGGCGAATATGTCTAATTCAACACCCATAGACTATGGGAATACACCCCTTAGTAATCTTCTGTTGATGACTTCAATTACGAGAGCTGAAGCAGGTAAGATAGACAGCACTGAAAAATTAAGTGAAACAGTCGATTTTATGAAAAAAGATAACGGTTTTTATATGAGTCAATACTTACTTAATAATATAAAATGTTTAGACATTAATGACAATATTGGTTCTATGAATAAAAAACCAATTAATGAATATAAAGCTCAAGCATTCAAATATCTGCATGATTTAGAAAAACAGATGGAAAATCAAAATTTTGAAAATGTAGTTGAAATGGCATCAGAGTTAGTGAAATATGAGATAAAAACAAAACTAAAAGAAGTAAGTAATCATCAACAAACAATGATAGACTGTTACAATGTACTTAATCAACGATCTTTGGGTAACAAAAAAACTATTGTTGATCCAGTTGTTAAAGTGCATGTTCATTTAGATAATATAATTCACGAAGAAGATTCTAATAGCATCGAATCTTGGTTGGATGAAGTCAATCAAAATGATCTTTTTAAAGATGTTAATCTCATGGAAGAAATTGAAGGATATTTGAAATTAGTTATTGCTATTAAAAAATTTAAAGAGAAGGATTATAAATCGATATTGGATTTTTATACTCAATATGATAAATTTATAAATAATATTAATAATATTAAAAAATATATAGGTAGTTGTCAAATAGATATGGCTAATTCAATGAATACAAAGGATTTTGCGCTTACAACATACTCTCGTATTGATTTTCTTGAATGTAAAAAAGAAGACTTATTGAATAGATTGTATCAATATAAAAATACAAATTTTCTAATGAAAAATGAGATAGGTGAAGCAGAACGGGGTTATTTTACTGGAATTGAAGATTTTATGACTGATCTCATAAAAAACAACCTACTTGATAAATTTTATGACATATTAAAGGAGAACAAACAATGAAAACATCAAAAATGACATTGTTAATAACAACCAGCCTCTATGTTGGATACGGATCGTTATATTCAATGGAGATGAAAAATTTTATGGATTTTCAAAAGGGTCTTTTTTTAGGCGATACAAAATCTAAATTTAATAAATCCCTATTTGATAAATTTCAAAAAAAAAATGAAGATGGAACACGACAATTACAAAAATCTATTTTTGCAGATTTTGAACATCCTATAAAAGATGTTGTGAACGCGTTTTTATGTTTAAAAAAAAGTGATTTATTCAGGATTAGAGACATAGGAGTCAAACATTTAAATGATGTGTATAAAACGTTCTACACTAAAGCTTTGAAAAACGCCACAATAGATCTTGATGAATGTTTAGATGATGAAATGAGACTCTTATTAAGATTGGTCATAATGAATGCGAACACATATGATTGTTTTAAAGAGACTGCTATTATTGGAGAAGGTTCTTTAATACGTGAGTATGGTATGTTACTTTTACGAAAAAAGGATCGTATGTCCAAAGAAATGTTTAACGGGTGTGGAGGATCTAATTATTTTATTCCAGTTGAGTTTGATCGTTTAAAAAGTGACTTAATAAAAGATGATGTGTTGAATAAGCCTTCGGATTGGCGTCAAAAATGGTTCACTACTGTTAATATCAATTTTAACACAATGGATTTCTTTAAGCCAAAAAAGAGAAATAAGGATATTGATATTCAAACACTATTTTTTGATCTAAGGCCACACATAAGTAAACTTAATAAACAAATTCCTCATATGAACATAAGAATGCATGGATTATCAACCGATCCATTATTTTGGTTGATATTTGATAACTTTGCCACATTCAAAGACAAAGCTATAGAAGAACTTAAAAATCTAGAATTACCTTCGCCTATAGATTTTAACGATAGTCATAAAAAAAACTTCACTATCTATCTAAATGATGCTTCACGTGTTTATGACATTTTGATGAATCAAAAAATTATCCATCAGTTTGAAAAACTTGAACAAAGAAAACTTGACGATTCAAAAAAACAAAT
>JBIKYJ010000053.1:0-6564 GCA_044355315.1 Alphaproteobacteria bacterium
TCTCAACGTCTTCATACAAATCAACAGAACTGACGTCTATCGATTGCAATTGATCAATCCAACCAAAAATTTCTTCAAGATCCTTTCCAAAACTCTGTTCATCCACCGCAATTTTACACAGAGAGGCTATTTTTTTTATAGGAAACACTATAACAACGATTGTTTTCTTTTTTAATAGGATAAGCCATCCTATTAAAAAGAAAAAATTTACTTTGGTTGGTTCGTTAAAAAATTGTACGAGGCAATTTTTTTACCTTTGTTGTTCCCGTGAGGATCATACATAAAAATCATATTATCCTTGGCACCGACGGTAAAGCGAATTAACAATTCACTAATCATTTGTTGATGTTTTTGAATATAACACGTTTTATAATCAATTTGTTGAAGGGTTACCTTGACATCTCCCACATTTCCAAGGTGAATAATACTAATTATACCAATAACCGTTCCTACGTTCATAGCTTGTTCCAACAATACTGTTGAATCAGTTACAGGGATAATTAATGCAAGTTCTGAATGGCGCACGGCCGCGGATGTATGCAAAGATGAGTTGGTGATATGAGGAGATGTATAGCGACTACCTTCTCCGTAAAAACCTAATAATTCACTAAATTTTTCGTACTTGGCAACTGTTGAGCTTGTAAAAATATTCCCGTTCACATCAATAATTTGGACCATCCATTCTGGCGGTTGAGAATATGGTAACTGCCCATTGGATTCATGATTGGGATGCCCTACCTTTGGAATTTTTAATTGGCTAAGTCCTGGAATATCAATAACGGTATATGATGACATGGTAATCCTCCTTTATTACGCAGCAGGTGGTGGAAGAGTGGCAACAAGACGAATAGATGCCTTGAGTTCTTCCATTTGAAAGTGCGGTCTTAAATAAACAATACTGGTATAAGATCCAGGTTTACCTGGAACATCATGAACGTCAATACGTGCCTCTCTTAAAGGGTAACGTGCCTTGACTTCTTGGGATGCATCGTCATTTAACAACACATAATTGGCAATCCAATTATTAAGATATGATGACACGTTATCTTTTGTTAAGAAGCTGCCAATTTTATCACGCATAATAACCTTGATGTAATGGGCAAATCGTGACGCAGCCAACATATATGGCAATCGTGCGGATAAACTTGCGTTGGCTGTGGCATCGCTGAGGTTATAAATTTTAGGCCTTTGGGTTGTTTGTCCTCCGAAAAATGCCGCGTAATCTTTATTTTTACAATGGCAAATGGAAATAAAGCCAAGATCACTGAGTTCTTTTTCTCTTCGATCCGTGATTGCGGCTTCTGTCGGGCATTTTAATGCTAAATCACCATCGGTTGTCCTAAACGTATAGGCAGGCAAATCTTCAACCAAACCACCTCCCTCAACGCCTCTGATGGCGGCAGTCCATCCGTACAAAGAAAAAGCATTAGTGATTCTCTCTCCCAAAACATAAGCGGGACTGGTCCAACAAAATTGTTGGCTGTTGGTGCCAGAGACTTTTTCCTCAAAGACCATGCCTTCTGCGGGCAACGTATTGGCTCCGTAAGGTAGTCTCATCAGCACCCTTGGTAATAATAATGCCACATAACGAGAATCCTCAGAATTTCTAAAGGAATCCCACTTTATCATCTCTAAACTCTCAAAAATCTTTGATAAATCACGCGGTAATCCTAATTGCTCAAAATGATCTAAATCAAATAAGGCAGGGCTGGCTGAGGCAATAAAAGGAGCATGGGCAGCAGCCGCCACATTTGAAATTTTTGATAGCATCTCAATATCTTGAGGATGGCGTCCAAATTCAAAATCACCTACCAAACATGAATAAGGTGCACCACCAAATGTACCATATTCTTCTTCGTATACTTTTTTAAATAATTGGCTTTGGTCGAATTCAACTGCCGATTCTAAATCTTTAAGTAGTTCATCTTTAGTTACATTAAAAAATCTAAGTTTTAGTGTAGTGCTTGTGGACGTTTTGAAAACCAAATAATTCATGCCTCTCCATGATCCTTCCAGTTTTAAAAATGCGGGATCATGCATGACTTCGTTCAGCTGATCACCAATAACTTGGTCAAGGGCCGCGATTTGTGTTACTAAAAATCCAACAATATCTGAAACTGGTTGTTTTTGTTGTTCCGCAATATTGATTGTTTGAATGAGCAATTGTTTGGCAAAGTCTTCTTGCGACTCAACACGTGCTAATTTACCATCTTTAAAAATATGTTTTAAAATATCATCCATAATCGTCTCCTTTGTTTAATGGATTAAGCTGAAGGTTTTGGTTGTTCAGGTGCTCCACCATCTCCCGCGGGTGGTGGATCAGGTGGTATCATCCCCAAAACAATCTTTAATTTATGTAATTGTCCCGCATCGGATAAAACCGTATTTAAAATATGTTCCAGTTCATCATTCCCATCCAATTTTGTCAGTAAATCTTTTAAATGAGAACGTAAGGTAAACAATGTGTTTAAGGTTGGGATTTGTTTTGTAACATTGAGAGGTGTAAAGTCATCCATCTTTTTGAAAAATAATTCGCAACTTAAATGCTCATCTTCTGGATGAACGGTATTTTTGACCCTCAACGTTAACCGTGGATTGAGCGATTCCATAATGTGTTCAAAATTATCACGGTCAATTTCTACGAATTTTCTTTCCTTTAACTTTGGTAGTGGATCTGCCGGATGTCCTGATAAATCGCCTATAATACCAACCACAAAAGGAATTTCCTTCATTTCTATAGCGTTTCCAATTTCAACATCATAGGTGATCTGCACGCGTGGAGGACGAACTCTATCTAATCGATGTTGTGTACTTTCACTCATGTTTTAGAACATATATTCTTACTTCTTGTATCTATGTCAGCAAACAAATATTAATTTTTAGTTAATTTTTCCATTTTTTTTTAATTTAATGTCAAGATCAAAAAAATAACACATAGTGAGATTGTTAGAATCTTAATGCGTTTGACTATCATTTTATTTAAGGACACTGAGCCCGTGAGCAGTGTGATCTTTAACAAAAGTGATATTTTTTATAGCGATCCTAAAATGAATCGGATTGTTTTAAGTAAAAAGGTGTGTTTAGAGAAACTCCCTTTAAGAATTAATCGACCCTTGCCATCAATAGACAATTGACCTAATTTTTTAACTAAATCGATAGACATCATTTTTTCAAGGCTTTTTAATCCATCATGATCAAAAAATGATGGTAAAAATGTGATGCACATCAATTTGTCGTTACCATCAATTTGTTGAATATGACGTTTTTGCGATAAATTCTTAATATCGATCATCTCTAAAAGTAATTCAACCTCCGTCGGAATGTTACCAAAACGATCTTCTAATTCCTTTTTAAAATCTTGGATCATGGAACGATTTTTAAGCTTATTGATACGTTTATACAACCCCAATTTCACCTTCACATCCTCCACATAGGACGTTGGAATGTAGGTTGGGATATTGATATTAATTTTGACAGCATGACGTGTTTGGGTTATCTGTTCTCCTTTTGCGTGGGCAATGGCTTCAGTGAGTAAAGTTTGATACATATCAATGCCGACATCTTTGATGTAACCGGATTGTTCTTCCCCCACCAAATTGCCCGCTCCCCGGAT
Source organism: Alphaproteobacteria bacterium (assembly GCA_044355315.1). GTDB lineage: Bacteria > Pseudomonadota > Alphaproteobacteria > JALRGP01 > JALRGP01 > JALRGP01. Next base: position 3,614 of record JBIKYJ010000053.1, read on the forward strand.
ATCCAAATCATAGGATGCCAATTTAAAACTTGCCCCTAAAAAGTCCAATGTTTCCATCACTTGTAATCGTTTTTGTCCATCCTTGCTGGGGCGCTCTCCCATCAATAAATAGGCATATCCACGTCTGTATGACCGTCCCACCCTGCCTCGTAATTGATACACTTGCGATAATCCAAATGTATCGGCTTTAAAAATAATCATGGTATTGGCATTGGCGATATCGATACCCGATTCAATAATGTTTGTTGAGATTAAAATATCAAATTTTTGGTGATAAAAATCCTCCATAATCATCTCTAAATCCTTTGGTTTCATTTGGCCGTTCGCAACGCGGTAGGTAAGATTTGGGCACAGTTTTTGAATCACTTTTTCAATTGAGGGTAAATCTTCAATAAAACGTGTGACCATAAAAATTTGCCCACCCCGTTGGTGTTCCTGTTGTATGGCGTCTTGGATCATGAATTCATCGTATTCACCAATCATTGTCTTCACAGGAACACGATTTTTAGGAGGCGTTGAGATTAAGCTTAAATCACGAACCCCTGTTAAAGACATTTGCAAAGTCCTTGGGATGGGGGTAGCGCTTAAGGTTAAAACATGGACGTGATCCTGTAATGATTTAAGAAATTCTTTTTGTTTTACACCAAAATGATGTTCTTCATCAATAATGATAAGACCAACATTTTTCATAGACGTTTTATCATTTAATAATGAGTGGGTAGCAATGAGAATATCAATTTTTTGATTATTAAAACTTTGTCGGGTAACACTTGCTTCTTTTGGTGGAACTAGCCGTGATAATTGTGCGATACAATAAGGAAAGCCATCAAAACGATCTTTGAAATTTTGATAGTGTTGACGGCATAGTAAGGTGGTTGGGCACAACAGCACCACCTGCTTTTGATTTAATACCGTCAGACATGCAGCACGCATAGCAACTTCTGTTTTTCCAAAACCAACGTCTGCGCACAGTAAACGATCCATTGGTTTTGTGGACAATAAATCCTGCAACATCTCATCAACACATTTTTGTTGATCTTTGGTAGTTTGATAAGGAAAATGGTTACAAAACACACGAAAATCATCAAACATTTCAAAGGGTTGAACACTTTTTTCATATCGCTTTGCCGCCAAGTTGATTAAATCATGAGAAATGGCCACAAGCCGTTTTTGGACATTCTCTTTTCGAATAGCCCAGCGTCTCCCTCCCAATTTATCCAATGTGACGATGCTTGTGGCGTCGGCAAAGTATTTGATCACATTTAAATGAATGATGGGGACCAAGAGCTTATCTTGCCCCTCATACATTAAACATAAAAATTCGTGAGAAACGCCCTCCACTTCAATCGTTTCAAGGCTTTTATATTGTCCAATGCCATGATCTACGTGCACATAATAATGATTTTCTTCAAATGCGTAAGCTTCATCAAAAAATTGTTCTTGAACGTTCTTTGTTTCACTGTCATCGCCTTCAACTACATCGAAAAAGGTGATTAGATGAAGTGAGGGTCTATTACAACCTTTTTCAAAAGGGGCTTTTGTGATGGTAGGACGTTCATATCCTTTGTTTTTTAGGGCTTCTATGAATAAAGTTTCATCTTTATGTTGGGGAATTGAAAAAATGGGAGAGGAATAATTTTGTTTTAAGGACGAAGAATCATATATGACCTCATCAATAACGACAGACGTATAGAGGTCATCAGGCGGCAAAACAGGGTAGTTATTTAATCTTTTTTTATGGTAAACAGCTTGAATGAGTTCATCGTCCGAAGGCGCCCCTTCAATAGCCATGACCACAGGTCGTTCTAAATAAGATTGAACCGTATCAAGGGAATCAAAAAATAATGGCATCCAAAATTCCATCCCTTGGGTTGCATGGCCATTTGTAATGGCATCATAGGCTTTTGAAAACCCAAACGGATATTTTTTCTTAAAAATATCCAAACGGTGGGGTGTTAATAAAATTTCTCGGCACGGTGTTAAGTTGACGTATTGGATGGTGTCTGTACTTTTTTGCGTGAGTGGATCAAATGTTTTAATCACGTCTATGTCATCACCAAATAAATCAATACGAATGGGTTCGGCGTAACCAACGGGAAAAATGTCCACCAAGTGCCCACGTATAGAATAATCCCCGGCTTCATACACAATGGGACGTTTTTGATAGCCAATCTCATTTAAAAAATGAATAAGGGCATCCATTTTCAAAACGTTTCCAACTTTTAGAGTAAATTGGTCAATAATCATATCGTCCTTTGGAATGACTTTTTGAATTGCCCCAAACATATCCGTCACAACAATGCCTCGGCCTTTTGAATGAATAAGGTTTGAAAGGGTATTCAACCGACAATGAACATTTTTATGTGATGGACTTGAAGCCGAATAAGGAGGCACATCCCAACCAAAAAATGGATATACATGTTGATTTGGTAAATGATAGGCCAAATAGGACACCATTATTTCCACATCGATGGAGCGAACAATCACCATCGCAGATGGTTGATCCGTAAGTTTTTCACTTAATACATAAGATAGATATTCCAAACTCATTCCCAAGATAATAAGGGCGGTGCTTTAAATGCCTTTTGCCATTATAGCGCGAGTTGTGAATGTGTGGTGTGTCTAAAATACACTTTAAATATTAGACTTCCTGCAAAACATCAAAGAGCCAATTCAAAAATGACAAATACCCGTAATTAAATTAAATCTAAGGCTAAATCCTTACCACCTGACGATTTATTTGTAATATAAAAAAATCCTGTTAAAATAAGGAAAATTTTAGAACAAGTACCCATAAAATGAGACTGCTCACCGGTGGTGTCTTCCACATTGCTAACCTCCATAGAAGATGATTTAAAAAAACGCTGTACAGGTTTGAATAAAGCTAAGGTAAAAGGGCTTGCTGATTTGGCTGCCACAGCTTTACAATCAAGAAGTTGCAACTCTGGTGA
>JBIKYJ010000059.1:0-5903 GCA_044355315.1 Alphaproteobacteria bacterium
ACAAGCGGCCCGTACCATGTACTGAGATAATTTTTTCATGAAAACATAATATCTTGGTTTCTAATAACACTTCATCATATCATTAATTAAAAAATATTTAATTTTTAAGTGTAGATTGTTTTATATATAAAAAATTATGTTTTGTTCAAATTTCCCCCCAAATTTTAATCATATCCTGTGCGATTAAAATTGAAGTTAATCGGGTTATAATAGATAAAAATTATGATCGCCTACGATGAAAAAGTATTTATTAAAACGTTTACTGCTTATTATTCCAACACTTATTGGAATTTTAGGACTTAATTTTATCGTTATTCAATGTGCACCTGGTGGCCCCATTGAACAGGTTTTAACGCATTTAAAAAATCCTTTAAATGACACAGACACACGCTTATACTCTGCCCAGGAGTCGTTGCATTTTAACGAGAATCATTATCAGGGTAGTGAAGGCATTGATCCTGCTTTTTTAAAAAAAATTGAACAACAATTCGGATTTGATCAACCCTTATGGAGTCGATTTTTTTTAATGATTAAAAGCTATTGTTGTTTTGATTTAGGAAAAAGTTACTTCAAAAATACAAAAGTTGTTGACATTATTTTACAAAAATTACCTGTATCTGTATCTCTTGGGTTTTGGACGACTTTTTTTATTTATGCGATTGCTATACCACTGGGCATGTTCAAAGCACGTATCCACGGATCAAAAACTGATACACTTTCTAGTTTAATGATTGTTATCTTGTATTCAATCCCAAGTTTTTTATTGGCTTTATGTTTTATTTCTATGTTTTCTGGCAGTGGTTATTTTCCTTTAAGAGGTCTCATCAGTGATCATTTTGACCAGCTGTCTTTATGGGGAAAAATAAAAGACTATGCCTGGCATATTTTTTTGCCGGTTTGCGCTCTTGTGATTAGTGGATTTTCCAAAATTACCATTTTGATTAAAAATTCTTTTTTGGAAGAAATGACAAAACCATACGTCTTAACGGCATTATCTAAAGGTTTAACAGACAAACAAGTTTTAATGCGTCATGTATTCAAAAATGCGATTTTGGTGATTGTTGCGGGATTTCCCCAAGCTTTTTTACATTTATTATTTACATCATCCTTATTAATTGAGGTATTATTTTCTTTAGACGGTTTAGGTTTACTGGGCTTTGAAGCCACATTAAATAGAGATTATCCATTAATATTTGGTATTTTATATGTGCTGACATTATTAGGTTTAGCTCTGCATTTAATTGGAGATGTATTGTATATGTTTATTGATCCTCGTGTTGATTTAAATCAAAGCAGATCGTAACTGTATGCGTAAGATATGTTTTTTTCTAAAATTCAAATTTTTTTCAAAGCAAAAAGAATTTTTTTTAGGATATGATATTCTAATAATAAATAGTTCTCTTCTATTTTCATGGATATAAAGAAAAAAAAGATTGCCATCGCCGCATCAGCAATTTTTGTTAGTTATTTAGTTATCAACAAAACTTTGGACCTTATGCAACCCAAGATCAGATCTTACTGCGAAAAATTATTAATGGACGACCAAATGTCAAAATTTGGTGACCAAGTAGCATCCATTGAGGTTGAGGAAGTTAAAAATTTACCTATGACAAAGCGTATTAACACAATTGGTCGTTTAAAAGCAAAGTCCATCATTGAATTAAAAACAGAAATTCCGTCACGCATTGAAGATTTACCAGTGTCCGATGGGACACAGGTGGAAAAAGGGTCAATACTTATTCAATTGGATGAGAGGGAAACATTGGCCAAATTAAAAAGCGAAAAGGTTCAATACGAATTTAAAAAAAGCGAATACGAGCGCATGAAAACCCTTCACGGTCAAAATTTTGAAAGCAAAAAGAAAATGGAAGAAGCCAAAGCCGGTATGGAAATCTCCGAAGCCAGGATCGAAGAATTAGAGGTCACATTATCAAAATTAAAGCTTACAGCTCCTTTTGATGGAACAATGGGTATTATCGAGGTCAGTAAGGGTGCTTACGTTCAACCCAATCAGGTTTTAGGAAGTTTTGTAGATAATTCATTCATGCATATTGATTTTAAAATTCCTGAAAAATTTATTAATGATGTGGGAGCTGGCCAGGTGGTTGAGGTTACATTGAATTCGTTAGATCAAGTTTTTGAAGGAACTGTTGAAGCAGTTGAGCCCAAAAGCGAAAGCGAGAGCCACAGTGTTAAAATTAGAGCAGGTATGGAAAATTATCAAAATCTGTTACGCCATGGAATGTTTTGTAGCATCAGCTTGATTATTGGTGAAAAATCAAATGCTTTATCCATAGAAGAACATGCGGTTGAAGTAGAAGGAGAAGCCGAATACGTATGGGTTATTGAAAAAGGAAAAGCGATGAAACGTCGCGTCATGACGGGATCAAAAGAAAAAGGACGTGTTGAAATTTTGGCAGGTCTTGAAGCCGGAGAATTGGTCGTCATAGCGGGTCAATTAAAATTATACCCAGGATCAAAAGTCAAAATTACCAATCTATCTGCCGAAGAAGGCCAAAAAAACAAAGAAGAGAAAGAACATGAAAAGCCCATTGAGAAAATATCTAAAAAATTTAAGGTCAAAAGAAAAGGACAAAAGAAATGAAATTATCTCAAATCTGCGTTAAAAGACCCGTCTTAGCATGGGTTTTTACGCTCATTATCATGTCAATTGGTTTATTGTGCATGACCAGGCTTCAACTACAACAATGGCCAACTGTTTCTAAACCATATATTAGTATTTCAACGGATCTGCCAGGAGCAGGTCCCGACGTGGTCGAAGCCCAGGTTACTCGCGTGATTGAAGACGCCATGTCAAATATCGAAGGTGTCATGACTATTACGTCAAACAGTAGTTCTGAAAAAAGCGAAGTGAGCGTCGAATTTAATCCTGAAAGAAAAATGGATGAGGCTACCAACGACATCCGCGATCGCTTAAGTAAAATCAAAGACAAAATTGCCCAAGAAGCAAGTGAACCGTTAATTACAAAATCAAAATCGGATGACCGTGCGGTGGTAACTTTGGCATTAACTAGTACGAAGAAAAACCCTACGGAACTATATGATTTAGCCCAAAGAGATCTTGTAAAAGATCTTGAAGCCATGCCGGGAGCTGCACGCGTTGATGTGATGGGCGCCGGCGACATTATGATGAAAATCTATTTAAAACCAGATCAAATGTCATCTTATGGAATTTCTGTGATTGAGGTTATTAATGCTATTAAGCGTCAAAACTTTGAAAAACCTGCTGGTCGCATTGTGACGAAAAATAAAGAATATATCTTAACCACAGTTGCAAGCCTTGAAAAACCTGAAGAATTCGAACAATTGATAGTATCCAATAAAAATGACACCCTTGTTCGCCTTGGCCAAATTGGTCACGTCGAACTCAGTGATGACAACCGAAAAACAAAAACACGTTTTAATGGAAAACGATGTGTAACATTGGGAATTGTGAAGCAATCCAATGCCAACCCTTTAGAGGTATCAAAAAATGTGGAAAAAAGCCTCTCTAAACTCAAAAGTTCTCTACCAAAAGATGTGTTTTTAGATATTGCAAATGACTATAAACCAAAATTTATCAAAGCCGCCCTTGATCGTGTTTTTAAAACAATTTTAGAATCCATCATATTGGTTGTTGCTGTTATTTTATTATTTTTAAGATCATGGAAAGCATCTCTTGTTCCCCTTGTCACGATTCCTGTGTCGTTACTTGGGACCTTCTTTTTTATGTATATTTTTGATTTCAGTATTAATTTTTTAACATCAATTGCGTTGGTTTTAGCTATTGGTTTGGTGGTAGACGATGCTATTGTTGTACTGGAAAAAATTCACCGTCATATTGAAAGTGGAATGAGTAAGATTGAAGCAGCGATTTTGGGTATGAAAGAAATTAGTTTTGCCATCATTGCCATGACCTTAACCCTTGCCGCCGTATATGCACCAATTTCTTTTGCCCAAGGTATTATTGGCAAATATTTGATAGAATTTTCCATTTCTCTTGCTGTATCGGTATTAATTTCTGGATTTGTAGCCTTAACCTTATCTCCAATGATGTGTTCTCGTTTACTCAGCAAAGATGACCATCATGTATCTAAAAAACAGTTAAAGGTTGCCCAAGGTTGGAAGAAATTTTTTCTGCAATTTAAATCGGATGAGTGGCTTGAAAAATTGGAAAAAAAATATGTTTATTTTTTAGAAATTGCTTTAAAAAAACGCTTTTTAACTATTGGATCCGGAATTTTGTTATCGGTTCTTGGTGGTGTGATTTATCAATATTTACCCTCAGAGTTAACACCAAAAGAAGACCAAGGTGCCATTTTGGTTGAAGGACATGCCCCCTTGTCAGCAACCCTTAGTTACACAGAAGGATATGTTGAACAAATCGACACCTATCTGGCCAAAGAATTCCCAGATATTGAACGACGTGTGACCCAAATCAACAATCCGTCCTTTGATATCAACATTGAATTGAAGAAAAACCGAAAACTATCAACCGACGATATTACAAAAAAAATCCAAGGTTTTTTAAGAACAATTACCGGTGTAGATGCCAAAATTAAGATGACGGGTGATGAAGAAAGTAAAGTTGTTCAATTCGTGGTCAAAGCTAACAAAAATCATAAAGAAATGTCTGAAATTGTCTCAAAACTTGTCAGCCAAAAATTATATAGCACAAAAATTATGGGGCCAATTCATTCTGCGACCCGTCCTGAAAGTGCAGATTACTTAATTACCATTCTACGTGATAAAGTCTCCGCGTTAAATTTAGAACCTTATACGGTCGCAGAAACCATTGATGCATTAATCAGAGGGGCCCAAGCTCGAACATTTAAAAGAGAAAAACAGATGTATCGTGTGTGGGTTGAGGTGGCTGACGTTGACCGCCAAAGCCCTGATGACGTATTAAAATTGTTTATCAAAGCAAATGACAAAGAGCAAACATTAGTTCCACTTGCAGAACTTGTGAATTTAACAACCCGTATGAGTCCGGTTGAAATATTTCGTTACGACCGTATGCGTGCGGTGTCTGTGTTTGCCTACATGAAACCTGGGTATAGTTTGGGACAAGGCGTTAAAGAAGTTGAGAAATTAATACCCGACCTAAAAGAATTAGATGTACGGGTCGATTTTGTTAATGAAACCAAAAGATTTTTAACGGAAGGAAACACTATTATCATGATTTTTGGATTTGCTTTGTTATTTATTTATTTGGTGATGGCTGCACAATTTGAGAGTTGGCGTGATCCATTTATGATTTTAATAACGGTTCCTTTTGCGCTCGCAGGAGCTTTATTAATTTTGTTCTTTATTGACCGAGGTAGTATCAATATTTATTCTAACATGGGGCTGATTACATTAATTGGTTTGATTACAAAACATGGTATTTTAATGGTTGATTTTGCCAATGAATTACGTCAAACACAAAATTACAAAATTCATTTTGCAATTGTAGAAGCAGCTCAATTACGCCTTCGTCCAATTTTAATGACGACGTTTGCTATGGTATTTGGTGCCATTCCAATGGTTTTTGGAACAGATGAAGGCGCCGAAGCACTACGCCAGGTTGGTTGGGTTATTATAGGAGGCATGAGCATTGGAACGATGTTTACCTTATTTGTTTTACCGGCCGTTTACACATTGATGTCACCAAAACAGATGAAGGTCTTGGAAAAAATCTAAAACAAAAAATTAAACACTCACAGCTATTAAAAATCGTTATATCAATAATCATAGTCAGCCTCATTAAAGTTGTCCGGATGAGGGCCTGACTGACGGACATATGTCATTTCCAAGCTTCTTCTTTTGTTGTTCCCGTTACTACAGGTATTGTAAGATAAGTAAAAAAATAAAATTTCACCAAACTTAATGTAGTCGATTATATATAATTATCGGACGACTAT
>JBIKYJ010000054.1:0-6359 GCA_044355315.1 Alphaproteobacteria bacterium
AAACATTAATGATCTTTCTTCATCTGATAATCCTTGTTGATTATAACTAGACCATTCTTTACCAAAACTATCGACAACTTTTTGGTCGACATTGTTCATTTTTTTATCCATTTTTAATTTTTTTCCTCCAATTTTGCCACATGAGTATACCCCATAGTATATGTTGATAATCACCTTTTTTCTTTAAATGATTAGCCCACATGGACCGTACATCACTCACATTAAATCCTTGGGATTCCAGATAATTTGGCTCTAATAAGTCTTCTGCCCAATCTTTGAGTTCATTTTTTAAAAATTCACCAACCGGTATGCCAAATCCCATTTTGGGACGCTCAAACAAGGTCTTTGGAACATAATCGCTCAAGATATCCTTTAAAATCAACTTTCCAGATCCATTTTGAATTTTCATGCGATCGGGAATGCGAAAACTCATATCCACCAAACGCACATCCAATAGAGGTTCTCGTGATTCTAGGCTGACCGCCATGCTGGCACGATCAACCTTTGTCAGAATATCTGACGGTAAGTACCTAAACATGTCATAAAATTCCATCATTTGAAGATGCGATAAAGAAGGTGGGTACGGTGGAAGCTGGTGATGACCTTTATGATTTTGTTGAACATAAGTGCATTTTTCATAAAAATCTAATAGTGTCCGGCTCGTTAACAAACTCGATAGTTTATGAACTTTTTCTCCAAACATATTTGGACATTTAGGTACCCACCCACATAAGCGGTCATAACATTCCACCGAAGGTATTTTTAATAAATGGGATATGATTTGTCGAATAAAAAGAGGAAAAAAAGATAGTTTATTAAATATTTTTTGTGAAAAAATATATCGATTATACCCACCAAATAATTCATCCCCGCCGTCCCCAGATAATGATACCGTCACATGTTTTTTGGCAATCTGGGACACTAAAAATGTGGGTATTTGGGATGAATCCGCAAAGGGTTCATCGTAAAAATCACTGATCCTTGGGATCATATCAATCACATGGCGAGAACTGAGGTATTCTTCGGTGTGATGAGTGCCCAAATGCTGTGCAATCGCTTTCGCATAAGGCGCCTCATTGTATTTGGGATTATCAAAACCAATGGAGAATGTTGAGACGGGCTTTGTACTTTGAGATTGCATCAATGCCACGACGAGTGAACTGTCAATGCCTCCCGATAAAAATGCACCAATCGGGACATCTGATATCATCCGTTTTGATACGGCGTCCTTTAATACCGCGTGCAATTGCGCTTTGGCGTCTTGATAGTCGGTGATGGGATTTTTTGAACCACTCTCAGCCACATCGTACAACGAATAATAGGTGATGATGTCTTTGGAAGATGAGGTGATTTTAACGTAGGTTCCTGGTTTTACCTTATAAATATCTTGATAAATACATACATCTTCTGGTAAGCAGTTATACGTTAAAAAAATAGGACGCGCATGGGGATTAATCTCGCCTTTAAAAAATTTGCATCCTCGAATCGCATGAAGGGTTGACCCAAATACAATGGCACCATCATTTGTGGTTCCATAATATAATGGCTTGACACCCATACGATCACGGACCAAATACATCACGCGGTCTTGATGATCAAACAAACAAAAGGCAAACATGCCGTTTAATTGAGGAAGGGTTTGATCCAAACCATAGTGATCAAACATTTCCAAGATCACCCGTGTATCCGAATCACCCGGCTGGTAGGTAGGGAGCTCTTTATAGTTATAGACCTCACCGTTATATACAATCGTCCAACGCTTACTATGGGATCGCATGGGCTGTGAACCTTTCTCTGATAAATCAATAATTGACAATCGTCTATGACCTAAAGCCAAACCTAACTCAGGTTCAATATGAAATCCTTCTGCGTCAGGGCCACGATTTTCAATCGCATCAGTCATATTCTTAATAACACTCTTTAAATCCCCACCGTGACGATGGTTATAATCCCAAAATCCAGCAATACCACACATCTATTACATGTCTCCTTTACTTTTATGACCCCAAATCATTTCGTCCCATTGGGCAAAAATACGCGTCGGCTCCAATTCCTTCGCCAATTCTTTTGCTTTTCGTCCAAGTCGCTCTCTTTGAGTGCTGTCTTGGATTAATTCTATCATGATATCCGCACAACCCTTAATATCACCAACCTGAAAAAGACGTCCGTTAACATGATCCTGCACAATATCGATGTTCCCTGAACAATTGGACGCAATGACGGGAAGGCCAGCCCCCATAGCCTCGCATAGGGCATTTGGAAAACCCTCATAAAGAGATGGAAAGACAAATAGATCACCATGAACCAGTTTATCATGGATACCTTTTGTTCTGCCCGGTAAAAATACGTGACTAGCGAGCCCAAGGTTATTAATGAGTTTTTCCAAGGTAGAACGAAGGGGGCCCTCACCATAAATGGTCAAAGAGAGATGTTGGTATTCTTTGTGAACGCGGTGGAAGGCTCGGATTAAATTATCAAATTTTTTTGACACAATGAGCCTGCCAACTGATAAAATAGTTGACATCTTAGAATAATCCGTTTTAACAGCGCCATTTATCTTTAAATGATTAGGAATAATATGTATTTTTTGCTTTAATTGTCCTTTAAAGTAAGCCCCAGACGATGTCGTCTGCACATGGATTATATCGGCACCTTTATATAAAAAAGAGCGAAATATCTCTAAAATTCTAGGAATTTTGTTATGATGATGATCTGTACGTTCACTCACAATTTTTCGAACCCCCGTCATTCCCATTGTGGCCATCAGCATTGGCATCGACATGTGTAACATTGACACAATCACATCGGGTTTAAAGTGTTTAACAGCCTGTCTGATATGGGGGATACTTTGCAAATACGTTTTAATCTTTCCCCAAGGGGAGGTAGGATGATGGAGCTGCCCCTTTGCCATGGGGATCATGGTGACATGGGGCGAAATATCGTAAAAGGGTTGATAACCTTCCGGTTTCATATGGACCAAAGACACCTGATGCCCCTTTGACACCCAATAGTTTGCGAGCTCACTCATCATGCGCTCTGCACCACCTGTATCCAAGGATGGAATCGCTAAAAGAATTTTCAATTTATACTCCTTCTAAAATATCTTGGTAATTGGCGTGCTGGATCATAGACGTCAAATGAGACAGATCGGCGTAAGACATCGAGATGTCTCCCTCTTTTTGATCTTCCCAACGAATAGGAATAACTTGGGACGTTAAGGATTCAACCATACGGATCAGCTCTAACATACTGACTCCCTCACCACGTCCAAGGTTCACCACATCATACACACCCGTTTTTCCATGAAGGTGATCTAGCATATGAATATACATCTGGCAAAAATCAATCACATGGATATAGTCACGAACACAGGTGCCGTCTTTGGATCCCCTGTGGTTACGGCCAAAAATGGAGACGTGGCTCCGCTTTCCTTGGACGACGTCCATTAAAATATTTAACACACTGTGTCCGCGCGGGTACCCAGGGCGGTAACTAATGGGATTAAACCCACGCACACACAAAATATTCATAGGTCCTTTATGTAAAGACAGCGCTTGCTCTGCCATATGTTTACTCATACCGTAAGGGCTGATGGGGCGGCAAACATCACTTTCTTTTAAAGGAACATCAGACGAATTCCCATAGACCGATGAGGAAGATGCATACATAAAATGACGGACACCAAATGACGCTGCTATTTGACTGAGCGCTATCGTGATCGTCACATTCGCGTTAATGTAATCATTCAACTGAGCACCAAAGGACGGATTTAAACCCGCCAAATGAATAACAGTATCAATGGAATGACCTTCAAATATATTTTTGAGTGCCTCTTCATTATTCAAATCACATATGACATTTTTTGTACGTTTAAAAATATCTAAATCAGGAGGGACGCACCGTCCAACCGCCACCACCTCATGCCCAACGTTTAATAATTCATGCACTAAGTGAGAACCGATATATCCGAATGCTCCTGTGACTAAAATAGACCTCCTGCATAACACATTTTCTGATGAGATCTGCATCGTTACTCCGATGCTCGAATCCTCATTTACTTCATGTAAACTCCGGTTCTGCGCTTCGTGGTTTCCTTGCATCTCTCTATCATAAAAAGGTTCTACAGGAAGTCTAATATTCATCGTTTATTTTTGAAATAAAAAACAATAACTGATGGGACCAGTATGCGTCCTTTTCCCAAGATAGGATGATGGATGCACTTTTGAAAGTATTTTATCAATCACAATTCCGATACAATTACATAAAAAAATCATTGCATAGCGTGGCAACATTAAAATTTTTCCGATCCCAAATTTATGTATAGATAAAAAACTATGAATCACTAAACTGAATAACACCAAAGGCGTGGTGACAAATGTATTGCTTTGAGAAAAACGCAGCAGACGACAATCCCCAAACATTTTTTTATAATAATATTGGGTGAATCTAAAAAAATCATATGGACTACCATGTTCTTGAAACATAAACGGCGTTGACATGTAAATATAACCACCTTTTTTAACAACTCTTTTGATTTCGGATACAACATTCAAATTATTAAAGATATGTTCCATTGATTCGGATGCAATGACCACATCAAATTCTTCATCACCGTAAGGAATAGATTCATGATTTAAATCCACAATCTGATCTGCTTTGGTTCCATCTTTTGTAAAATCAATACCAACGTAGTGGCAATTTGGAAACATCGATTCAAAAGGTTTTTCCCCCACACCCAATATCCAAAATTTTAAGGGGACGATCTCCAATGAAATTTTTAAGATGATGTAATGTCTCCATGTTATTTTGAGGGAACAATAATTGTAATCATACAACATGGGATGCGTTCGCATCTTGGTCATTGTGCGCATGGGATAAGAAAAAAATCAAATAATTAATATCATAGCATAAGTTTAATTTTTTAAAATTTTTACGATACGATTAAGAAAAATCGTAAAAAATCATCGTATAGAATGACTATCAAAAAATTATGTTACAATGATGCTAAGGAGTTTAAATAGAGAATTTGCAATGGATATTATAAACGCACGCTCTCATAGTGCAAAAGCACAACATGACGCCGGTTTGCGTGCGTACATGGTCAGGGTCTTCTTGTATATGGCTTTGGGATTGTTATTGACGGGTGTGAGCGCATTTGTAGTAATCAGCTCACCGGAGTTATTTGCTAAAATACACTATTCAGGCTTAGGGACTCTGGTTATGATCGCCCCTATTGGCATTGTGTTATTTTTGAGCTTCGGAATTCATCGCCTGTCAACCTCAACTGCACAAATATTGTTTTGGACATACTCTGGGTTATTAGGAGTGTCTTTGTCTTACATTTTTGTTCTTTATACAGGAACGAGTATCGCAAGGATATTTTTTTCAACATCAGGAGTGTTTGGTTTGATGGCATTTTATGGGCATACGACACGTAAGGATTTAACGAATTTTGGATCATTCCTGTTTATGGGGCTGATTGGTATTATGATTGCAAGCCTGGTCAATATATTTATGAAGAGTTCTGCGACTCATTTTGTTATTTCAATTTTAGCTGTTATAATATTTACAGGTCTGACGGCATATGACGTTCATATGATCCGACGATTATATTATGAAGGCGGCGATTCAGAAGTCATGCATAAGAAAGCTATATTAGGAGCCTTAAACTTGTATATGGATTTTATCAATATCTTTATAAGATTATTGCATCTTTTCGGAGATCGCAAGTAAACCATTTAAAAGGCGACACGCCTTTTAAAAAATTGGATGGGTGGCCGAGCGGTTGAAGGCACCGGTCTTGAAAACCGGCAAGGGGGTGACTCCTTCGTGGGTTCGAATCCCACCCCATCCGCCATTTTGGAGAGTTGGCCGAGTGGCTGAAGGCGCCGGTTTGCTAAACCGTTATACGCTGTCAAGGCGTATCGAGGGTTCGAATCCCTCACTCTCCGCCATCCCTTTTATTTTAGAAAAAGTCTCTAGGGTTAGCGATAGAAAAAGTTCTACAGTAATAAAAATATTTATAATTTTAACTATGCATTTTGAAATCATTCCAAATAGCTGTATCACTTTTTTGACTTAAATATTCACCAATGATTTCCATTGTAATCACTTCACTATCTGTTAAAGAGGGAGAGGGGACACTTTTTCTAATATTTTTGTCTTTCAAAATTTCATGCTCCTTGTAAAACAACTTGCACGCTCGGTAATCGAGTATGTTATTTTTAATTATGACCAAAGAAGTCATTTTTTTAAAAGGAGTAAATTTATGAAAAATCTTAAAATAATGTTGATGCTGTCAGTTGCATCATTATCACTTGCACCTATAGTCGATCACATTAAGATTGACGAAGATTTTG
>JBIKYJ010000072.1:0-4576 GCA_044355315.1 Alphaproteobacteria bacterium
AGACTCTGTAAGCTCAGTCGTTCTTGGTGTTGAAAAATTAACAAAAACTTTTGTGGTTTGTCCTACTGTTAAATTATTAGCATCACTAGATATACTAATTTCTGATGAATATGTATAAGAGGAAAAACCCATTATAAAATAAAAACGCACTATGTATTGCTTCATAGAAGGAATCGAATTTATCGTTAACTTAGGGATATTATCAAATCAAAATATTTAATAAATAGTTAAAAAACTGAAAATTTTTGCCTTTCTTAAGGATTATTAAGAATCTAAAAAACTTGAGTTGGGTTGGCTAATTGAATTGATTTATAGAGATAAACAGAACAACCAAGAGGCAAAGCAAATCGTAGAAAATGACGGCTAGAATGTCTGCGTAAATTAATAAGACTTTGAAAGAAGTACTAAACACCATAAAAATTAAGAGTATGGCAAGTACTCTCCATGATCTCATTCATAGAACCTCTGTATCCTAATTCATAAAGACTACTCATTAAGGTGCTATCAAGACCACAAGGCTCAATATAAGACAGTGCTTTTTTATCGATTGTATAATTCAATGAGGTTCCATGGAGGGTCATGCCTCCTTTAATTTGCACACCCACAGATCCAATTTTTTTGAGTTGTCCGTGGCATGTCGCCCAAAATCCTGGCTCAGGTCCTTTGAGGCATTCAATAGATAATGATTTTAAAAAAAATTTCATAAATTGCTGAATATGATTTAAAAAATCTGTAAAGCTCCAATCGCGTTTTTTTAAATCCAAAACATAATAAATGATCAGCTGTCCTGGATCATGAAATGTCCATTTTCCTCCCCGGTTGACGATATAATAGGGATAAGGTAAGTGGGGTGGTATATGCTCAGATTTTACACCTTTTGTAAACACAGGAGGATGTCGAAGCACCCAAATAAATTCATCTCGCCGAATGACATGATCATTCATTACATCTAGTGCATCAGGATAATTAATCAGATCCTTTGATAATTGAATCATTTAAAAAAATGATACGTTAAAAACTTTTTGAGCATTATGGGTGGTGTGATGACCAATGTTATCTAATGACATATTCTTAAGGTCCGATATTTTTTGTGCCACATGATACACAAAAGCCGGCTCATTTTTTTTGCCGCGATGTGGAACGGGCGCGAGATAAGGGGAGTCAGTTTCAATCAACAAACGATCCATTGGGCAATAGATTACTGATTCTTGAATGTCTGTAGACTTTTGGAAAGTCACAATACCTGAAAATGATACGTAAAAACCTATATCCAAAGCTCTTTTTAAAAAATATTTATTTTCTGAAAAACAATGAAAAATTCCCTTTACATTTGGAAAATTAGATAAAATGTCAAGGGTGTCTTCTTGGGCGGATCGCGTGTGAATAATCACGGGAATATCATGACGTATCGCAAAATCAATATGCATTTCAAAGGATTTTTTCTGATCATCTTTTTTAGAGTTTTCATAGTAATAGTCTAATCCTGTTTCTCCAATCCCAACAACCTTGGAGTGAGTTAAGGCTTTTTCTAAAATGGATTGAATCTCATCAAAAGATAATTCTTTTAGATGATTTGATATATCATTAGGGTGAATTCCAACGGATGCAAAAATTGATGGATGATGATTGGCAATTTTTTGAATGGCTGGAATTTCATCCAATCGACAATTAATGGTCACAAAACCTTTGACACCTTGATCAGCCGCTCTTTGTAAAACGGCATCTAAATCAGAAAATTCTGGATAATTTAAATGGCAATGAGTATCAACAAACATGATTATGATTTTGAATTTAAGGATAAATGGGGAAGAGTATGGGAAGATAGTTTTTCATCAACAATAATTTTTTTAGCAGTTTTTAAGCGTTTTTTAATCAGTTCTGTTTTAATATAAGCCTTTGCAATGTCAGGGCTTTTTTGATAAGATGCATGTAAACTTTCAAAAGCAGAGGCTTCTGCTTGAGATGATACGATAATTTTTTCAGAAATAGCTTCGGCATGTTTTTTTATTTTCTCTGATTCACCACGTGCCTTTGGAATTTCTCTGTTAGCATAGGCCTCGGCTTCTTTTTGGCTACGGTCGGCATCGATGCGTGACGCTTGCATATCATTAAATGCATCCACAACGGCGGCTGGAGGATCAACTCTTTGCAGTTGAAAACTGATGATTTGAATGCCTAATTGGTATGTATCTAAGAGTTTTTGAAGCAATTCTTGGCAAGAAAAACCAATTTTATCGCGCCCTTCTGTTAAAACTAAACGTGCTGTTGTTTGGCCAATGACCTCTCGAATCGCGCTTTCTGCTGCCACCTTAATTGTATCTTGGGGGCGAAAAGCCGTAAATAAAAAAGACTTAACATCTTTAATTTTCCAAAGAACGGTATATTGGACATGAACCATATTTTCATCCCCAGTAAGAATCAATGTTTGATCGCCTCCGTCTCCAATCTTATTCAAAGGCCCTGCATGAATCACATTTTCAATTTTATTCACAACAGCGACTTTTTTAATTAAGCGCTTTTCAATTGGATAAGGGGCGTGCCAATGAAGACCTGATGTTTCAATCCTATCCATTTTCCCAAAACGTAAAATAACGGCTTGCTCACTCTCTTGAACCAAGAAAAAACCTGATAATCCCCATATCACAAAACTAACACCAAACACAGACGACAGTAGTTTTAATGGGCTTATATTAAAGGAAAATGGAGGCTTTCCACCTTGCTTTTTTTGAGAAGGTGTTTTTTTAACGTCTTTGGTATCAAAAAGTTTTGTAATCCAATCAACTAAATCGTCGATAAAATTCCCCTGATTTTTATAGATCATATGTCAATAAATTATCACTTACAAAGGAATAATTAATCAGATGATTTAAAAACACATCTAAAAAAGCAGCTCGTTGAGCAGGATAATCCACATAATAAGCATGCTCCCACACGTCACATGTTAACAGTGGAACCATATGATCATCTGTGATAGGAGTGTCAGCATTTCCTGTTTTGATAATTTTCAATTTTTTATCATTTAAACAATACACAAGCCATGCCCAGCCACTGCCAAATTGGGTTAAGGCGGCTTCTTTGAATTTTTCTTTAAAATGAGATAATGATTCAAAATCCTTTGTCAGTAACATCAACAACGTATCGTTGGGTTTATGATCTTTTGGGTGTGGACTGAGACACATCCAAAAAAAATCATGGTTATAAACCTGTGCGGCATTATTAAAAACAGCCGTGTCTTTTGATTTACAAGCCTGTTTGATGATCTTAATTAAAGACATGCCCTCATGATCTTTTGTTAATAACTTATTCAGGTTATCAACATAAGTTTGGTGATGTTTGGTATGATGATAAATCAACGTTTCTTTAGACATATGGGGAGATAAAGCATCATATGAAAAAGGCAAAGATTGTAATTTGAACATGTCAGATTCCCTTTTAAATTTTAATCATGTATTATTGTGGCGCGCCCGAGAAGAGTCGAACTCCTAACCTTCAGATCCGTAGTCTGACGCTCTATCCAATTGAGCTACGGGCGCCATAGCTGATTATGGCATATATTTTTAAAAAAACGCAAGTTTGACAAAGTAAGTTTAATCTGATAAAATTATAAAAAAATTTACTAATCATTGCCCCCCCCTTCAATCCCCATTTTTTCTAAGTCCTTATAAATTATTAAAAAAATTAACTAATTTTTAATAATATTTGTTTAAAAATATTTAATTAAATCTTAAATCTTAAAAAATTGAATTCGATGTATAAAAGGACCCATAAGGGGGCTTTAATTGGAACAATCTGCCTCATAATTAATGGATATCTTGGGCATAGCTCGCAAATTAATTTCTCACAAATTCAAGGTACACAAATTAATTTATCGAATTTGTTTGGTCCTAATGGATGTACATTTACTCCTTCAGGAGATGAGTTTGTTGTTATAAATGCTGGAAATCACACAGCTTATAGCTACGCTTATGACAAAATAAATAAAACATTTGCGACGAACGGCACACAAATTAATTTATCTAATGTACAAAGTTATCCCATTGGATGTACTTTTACACCATCAGGAGATGCGTTTGTGATTGTCAGTTGGGGTAACACAGCAGCTTATTCCTACGCTTATGACAAAATAAATAAAACATTTGCGACGAACGGCACACAAATTAATTTATCGAATTTATGTGAGTTTCCTGGTGGTTGTACCTTTACCCCATCAGGAGATGCGTTTATGGTTATGGATTTTTACAATAAAAAGGCTTGTTGTTATGTGTATGACATAGATAATAAGGAATTTAGTGATTTAATGGGTACGCCAATTAATTTACCAAATTTAGATAATCCTACTGGTTGTGCCTTTACCCCATCAGGAGATAACTTTTTGGTTGCAAACTGGACTACTAATGGCACAGTTTATAGCTATCCTTATTCCTTTGCTAATGCCACTGCTCCCATATTTACACTGTCAATAAAGGATTGTAATCCATCTTACCACCTGACGATTTATTTGTAATATAAAAAAATCCTGTTAAAATAAGGAAAATTTTAGAACAAATAGCCATAAAATGAGACTGCTCACCGGTGG
>JBIKYJ010000058.1:0-6025 GCA_044355315.1 Alphaproteobacteria bacterium
TAAAATAAGGGTAACACGCAGATCAACAATTTGGCGAAAGCACAATGGTGATTGGAAGATACTCTATCATCAAGGAACTGTCATCGATGGAGGTTATGAGTGAAGTGACACAACCAACAACCCTCATTTATTTAACCGGCAAGCCTGGGGATCGCTTTCACATAAGCTCTAATTTTTATCTCTCTGCCGTTGATGATCTACTGCGTGGCCCAGATGACGACCCTTCAATTGGCCTTATTTTATGCTGCTCAAAAGTTGGCGTTGTAAAAGAATTTTGATTGATTAAACATAACACACTTTATGGAACAAGCCTACGCCCAGGCATTAATAGCAAAAGACAAAGGCGAGGTCCCCATTGGGGCCATTTTGGTCTACGACAACAATGTGATTGCCAAGGCTCACAATCAAACCCAAGCAGATGGACATTTTTTATCCCACGCCGAGATGTTGGTATTACTACAAGGTGCCCACTTTTTAAAAACGCCGTATTTAAGTGATGTGGATTTATATGTGACGTTGGAACCATGCGATATGTGTATGGGGGCAATTTCTTTGTCAAGAATTAGACGTGTCTATTTTGGATGTTATTCCGATTTTTTAAAAAAACAACGATCTACGCCCTGTATGGGGGGATTTTTAGAATCCAAATGCTATGACCTTTTGCAAGGATTTTTTGAAGATTTAAGAAAAAATACCTAAATTAAAAAATTTTACATTCCTCATGGCTCGGCCTATAGTCAAAATAAAAACGGTGATTGTTTTTATGAAGAGCCTTCTTCCTCAAAAAACTTTTTATTTCCTGAGTCACGGAGAAACCGATTGGAATAAACGGGGCATTTATATGGGGCGAACAGATATCCCCTTGAATGATACGGGCCGGTCACAAGCACAAGAATCAATTCCCTACATCGACAAAGAACCCATTACCCATATTGTCACGTCCCCCCTTCAAAGGTCTCTTGAAACCGCCACCATTGTTCAATTGTCTTTAAGATGAATCATGAAAACGTGTTAATTGTGTCCCACGGCGGCGTCTATGCTTGTCTATGTGCTGTCATGGGATGGGATATATTGGATCTTAAAAACTGTGAGCCTGTTCATCATGTTCTGTCCAAGCAAAGCGGTGGGTGGCAGATTCGTCCCTTAGGAAATGAAGGCTATTATTGGAGACAAAGATGATTCAAAATATCATTGAATACGAATTTATCAAAAAAATTCAAAACTTAAATTTTGTAGATGAAATATGGTTGTTTGGGTCAAGGTCTCGCCAAAATCATCAAGAAAGGTCGGACATTGACATTGCTGTTGTCTGCCCAAACGCCACAGATGATGATTGGTTAAAGGTGTGTGACATCATCGATAATAGTGATACCCTTCTAAAAATTGATTGCATCCGCTTTGACCCAAGCCTGATCAGTTCAGATCTTTATCAAAATATCCTTGAAGATAAACAGGTCATCTACGTCAAAAAAGAGCCTTGGTACGATTCTCTTCATGCACTTGGTCGAGCAATCCAGCGCTTAAATGATGTCTTGCATCATCCACAATTAGAAACGGTTGATTATTTGGTGGATGCTGCCATTCAACGATTTGAATTTACAATTGAATTATTTTGGAAGGTCCTTAAAAAACTTTTATCTTATGAAAAGATTGAATCAACAACACCGCGGGATGTGCTAAACAAAGCCTATCAATACCAACTCATCCACGACGAACGTCTATGGCTTTCCATGCTCGATGACCGTAATAACACATCCCATGCTTACGATGAAAACAAGGCTAGGATTATTTTTAAACATATTCAGGGTTATCTTCCAGTTTTTCAAAAAACATACCTATTATTGCAGAAGAGATATATCATTGAATAAAGAGAATAACTAGAGACAAACATGAAAAAAGCTTTCATGTGTTTTTTTTTGTGTGGATGCAACATAGTTCCGGTTCATGATTTAAAAGAACAAGATTATGCCGTTAAAAGCATTACCCAATTATCGGATATTGATCTTGCACACCTCGATCCTAAGATGATTGTTGTATTTGATGTAGATGGGGTTTTAACTCTGCCCAATGCCACAACAGGCATGTTTACAACCTACCGGAAGGAATATGGGAATCTTATTAAACAACTTCAACATACATATCCTGATTACAAAAACAATTACGATCTGTATTGTTCCATCATCTTTAAGGGGCAAGAAGAAATGATCATCGATCCCAATTTAGAAAAAATCTTGAATCATTTGAAAAAACAAAGGATTAAAACGATTGCTTGCTCAACGTGGCCAAGTGGCCAGGTCGGGCTGATTCAAAGTCAAGCTGAGCATAGGTACAGCGTGTTAAAAAATTTAGATATCAGATTTGATTGGTCGTTCCCGGATGTTATTTTTAAGCTTAAAAAAGAACAAGGCACCAGAAAAAAATATGAACCTGTTTATTATCGGGGGATTATTTGTACGGACGGCCAGGACAAAGGATCTTCTCTTTTAGATTTCTTTCAAAAAATACACTTTATGCCTAAAAAGATCATTTTCATTGATGACAGTCTTAAAAAAATTGATGAGGTTAGACAAATGTGTGAAAAAAATCATATTCATTTTGTTGGGTATCACTACATGCGCCTTTTACCCACAAACAAACGTTGGAATCCTGATTTTGTGCGTTTTAAATTGGAAAGACTCATTCGGGAAAGAAAATGGTTTAAAAATGACGAAGAGGCATTAAAAGCCTTTGAGAATTAGACGTGTTTACTTTGGATGTTACTCTGATTTTTTAAAAAAACAACGCACCACACCATGCATGGGGGGATTTTTAGAAACGAAATGTTACGAACTTTTGCAAGGATTTTTTGAAGATTTAAGAAAAAACACCTAAAATAAATGTACATTGTGACATAAGAACTGAGACAGAGCTCAATGGCTTTTCCCTACGAACTTATAGACCTCACCCACACACTCCACGAAGGTATTCCCACATGGCCAGGTCATTGTGGCTTTAATCATGATCTGCACATCGATTACTCTGATTGCGATGCGCAAGATCAATTTCGCGTCATGAAAATCAAAATGTATTCGGGGATTGGCACCCATATGGACGCCCCAAGCCATTGTATTCCATGCGGGAGATTCATCCATGATTTTGATGTAAATGAATTGATCATGCCGTGTGTGGTAATTGATGTATCGGATAAATGCCATGAACGCTATTGCTTAAGCCTCCAAGACGTTGAAAATTTTGAAAGAAAGTATGGGCTGATTCCAAAAGGGTCATGTGTGTTTGTCAAAACCGGTTGGAGCACGTTTTGGAATGAGCCATCCAAATATCATAACAATCATGTCAACCCATCCGTATCCCCTGAAGCCGCAAGCATTTTTCTTGAACGCGGTGTAAACGCCCTTGGCATTGATACTTTGTCTTCGGATCTGGCAGAAAATGGGTTTAAGGTGCACAAAATCTTTTTAGGGGCGGGGAAAATTCTCATCGAAAATGTGGCGAATTTAGATCATATGCCTGCTGTTGGCACTTTTGTGATGATTTTTCCTATGAAGATTAAGGACGGGACAGAAGCGCCTGTAAGGCTCGTTGGTTTGGTTAAAAAAACATCAGAAATTAAATTTTAAAAGGAGAATTTTTATGAAAAAAATAATGGTAAGGATATGATGACTTTGTTGATTCAATGGTTGGATAAAAATATTAAGGGGAGATTATGATGATCAAAACATTAAAAACTGATGAGAAAATTGCCGGGGCATTTGATGCATTTTTGGAATTGCGTCCCCATTTAAAAAGTAAAGAAAATTTTGTGGCCCAGGTCAAAGAGCAACGCGCAGAGGGCTATGAAATCATTGCTTTCTTTGAAGAGGAAGAGGTTGTCGCCTGTATAGGATTTCGTTTCCTTACAACGCTCGCGTGGGGGAAAATTCTCTATATCGATGATTTGATCACAAAAGAAAAAAACCGGGGTAAGGGATACGGTAAAACTTTATTAGATTATGTCATACAAATTGCAAGAGAACGCTCGTGTGCAGAAATTCATTTGGATACAGGATATGGAAGACATGCTGCACATAAAGCTTACTTAAAACAAGGCTTTGAATTGCATTGCCATCACTTAGCATTAAAAATGATTCCAAAAAAATTGACCTAAATGAGTATATAATAATCTAAAAAAGAGGAAACATTGATGATTTTAAAAACACATCACCTTTTATTACAGATTTTAAATACTGAAACACTAACAAAATATAAGAAAGACCTGGTTGATCTAAATGCAGACGAAGATGTCCGCAGGTACTATCCAACAGGCACTGCCACAGAAATCCAAACAATGGAAAGAATGCAAGAATTTGTGAATTTGTATGAAAATCAGCGAATTCCTTCTTTTATTGTCTTAGATCAATCGGGAACAAATTTTTATGGGCGATGTGGATTTGGGCTCCTTCCTGACGGTCACATTGAGGTTGGATATGTTCTTCATAAAAAATTTTGGGGGAAAGGCTATGCAACAGAAATTTTAAAAACTTTATTGAGTTGGGCACAAGAGAATCTTGACGTGCCTCAAATTATTGGCTACGCCCCAATTGATCATAAAGCGTCCCAAAGGGTTATGGAAAAATGTGGCATGACGTACTTTAAAACAGAAAAAGACCCAATTTATGGAACAGTGTGCGCGTTTTATCAATATGTAAAATCCCTTTAAAAGAGAAGAGAGAACTGATAAAATCAAAATAAACACACTCCAAACATGATGAAAAAAATCCTCACCTCTTTGATGTTGTTGATGGGAATTGCGACAAGTATTGAATCCCAAGTGACCTTAGAAACTCATGCATTTCTTTCCAAAGATTTACAAAACAATCATATTTTAATCCAAGAAGGGAAGATAGCAAAACGGTACAGTCCGTGTTCCACGTTCAAAATTTTCTTAAGCTTAATTGGATTTGAAGAAAAAATTCTGATAGATGAACAGTCCCCTGTATGGCCCTTTAAACCTGAGTATGAAGCGTTCTTAGAATCTTGGAAAGATCCACAGAATCCAACGAGTTGGATGAAAAATAGCTGTGTTTGGTATAGCCAAGTACTCACAAAGCACCTTGGAATGGAAAAATTTAAGGATTATGTCACAAAATTTTCTTATGGAAATATGGATCTTTCCGGTGACACCGGTCAAAATAACGGCCTTACCAATGCATGGCTGTCCAGTTCCCTTGAAATCTCTCCTTTGGAACAACTGATGTTTTTAGAAAACCTTCTAAACGGTAAACTTCCCGTAGGCGAACATGCGCGCGACATGACAAAAAAGATTCTTTTTGTGGAGGAGTTAAAAAATGGGTGGCATCTTTACGGCAAAACAGGAAGTGGGTATCTTTTAAACGAGAAAAGAGAAAAGACCCAGATCAAACATGGGTGGTTTATCGGATGGATTGAAAAAGAAGGGAGAAAAATCATTTTCGTTCATCATATCGAGGACGCAAAGGTGGAAGAAGGGCACGCAGGACCACGGGCGAAAGAACAGGCAAAAATAAAATTAATAAAAATGATTACACAATTTGAAGGGGAAAAGTGACACCGATTACTTATGAAGAATTTGAACGGGTTGATGTTCGTTCAGGGACAATCGTTAAAGTGGAAGAATTCAAAAGGGCCAAAAAACCAGCGTTTAAAGTGTGGGCAGATTTTGGCCCTGACATTGGCATATTACAAACCTCTGCCCAAATCACGGTGCACTATACACCAGAAGGTCTTGTCGGCAAGCAAATTATGGGGTGTCTTAATTTAGGGGAAAAAAATATTGCGGGCTTTACATCTCAGTTTTTACTGTTAGGATGCGACGATGAAAGGGGTGCTATTTGCTTACTCACACTGGATCCTTTAGTGCCGAATGGACAAAAAATGTGTTAGAAACCTGGAATGGCCCCCTATCAATTATGAAAAAACTTATGACAAAAAATTCGAAACGAAACGGAGAATAAGTTGAACAACAAAATCCTGAATGAACTCGCATCAAGGGAACCGATCTTTCATCATC
>JBIKYJ010000068.1:0-4905 GCA_044355315.1 Alphaproteobacteria bacterium
CATCGACGTTTTCGCAAACGTCACCACCGCATGTACAGGCACCCAACAAGAGAAGCGCCAACGGAGAGAGTTTTTTTAACATATTTTCCTCTTTTCGAAAAGGTTAAAGGACTATAAACAAGTCATATTACCATATTTTCATAGGTATATCAGGTTTAAAAAATATTTTTCACATAATATATTTAAAATTGTGTTTTTTTTACAACTTTTAAGCAAGTGACTCAGGTTCGTCAGAAAAATCATTTTAACAAAGAAATCGAAATTTTAATACTTTATTAATACACATCATTTATTAATAATAAAAATACAAAAAATATTTTTCAAATGTTTCCATATCTTAGGTTATCATTTTTAATTAGTGTTGCATTTTCAAATACACATGAAAATGCATTAGGTATTTCTTTTTTTGTTGATAAATATAAAAAAGGAACAGTTGATGAAAAATTAATTTATTTAAAAAAAATTGGTGACAGGGTTATTAATGATCGTAAAAATTTTCCAAAACGTGAAGATTTTATTCTATATTTAAATGAAATTTCTAATTTTTTTGATACACAAGACAAGATGTTTATAGTTAATCATGCTCAAGATTTAATACAGAGCTATTCCAAATCAGATCAAGAAAAAATAAAAAAAATTATGATGGATATACCTATCGATCATAAAAATTTAATAAATAGCCAATTAAATATTAATATTCAACCTCATTCAGAAGAAAAAAACATGGATACTATTGATGCTAGTAATAACAATTTCATGAAATTTCAACATGAACAACATCCAAAATTTTTAAAAAATATGGAAAAAATTCATATCACAAGCGCTGATCAATTAAATTCAATAGACTCTTTTAACAATTTAAAAGAGATAGAGTTATCAGATATCACAAATCCGATATCTCTAGGTTTTTTATTAAAAATAAAATGTTTAAAAAAATTAATTATTACGAATTGTAATTTTGAACAAATACCAATTCTTTCAGATACATCTATTGAGGAAATAATTATTTCTGAATGTGAAAAATTTTCTAAAATTGCAGGAATAGACCAAATTAAAAAATTAAAAAAATTGTATATCGTAAAATGTCCATTATTTTTATCCTCTTCTATTCCAAAAAGTTTTGATCCTTTAAAAATTGAGGAGGTATTTATCAACAATTGCCCACAATTCACACATTTTTCCCCAATATCTCATGAAAAAAGTCAGATCTCCCTAGGTAAAAATGAACACAGTATTGGCTAAAGCTCTGAGCAAGAAGATTTATGGTTTATTCATCAAAAGGCCGCATCCAACTTAACCGAGCATCACCATACTGCCCGTTACTTTCACAACACCACCTGATTTAACAGTGGTAGAAGCTGATCCATTGAGCGTCATGGATGCGGATGCCTTAATTGTAACACTCATTGCTTTTTGGTTCATGGAACTAGATGCATTCAGTGTCATTCCTGATCCGGATTTTAACGTCATATCTGAACCAGATTTCAACGTGATATCTGAATCTGTTTTGGCATCCAGCTCATTACTTTTTATATTTAATGTTTTAGAAACTTTCATATCCATTTCTTTTCCAACTTTTATGTTTGTATTATCTTTTGATTCGATAAAAATATTTTGGGCTTCTAATTTAAAATCTTTGGCAACCTTAATAGACATGTTAGCATCGGTTTTAATATCAATATCTCCAGATGTTTCAATCACTAATTTTCCAGACTCCAGTTTTAATGTATAGTTACCTTTGGACATTATCCAATCAGTATTTCCATCAGTTTGCTGAATTTTAATGGAACCCTTGGTCATTTTTAAAGATAAATCTCCGTCTTTTAATTCGGTTTTATGACCCCCTTTTTCAATATTTAAAATATAATCACCTTGTTTAATGTCGATCTTGTAATGAGTTCCTTCACCAAGAAGGCTTTGCTCTTTATTCCCCTTTTCAAGGGTAAGCAAATCATGGGCTTTTTGGATTTTTTCCGTTCGTTGGTTTGTAATCACCGTGTTCATATCTTTTTGAGAAAACAGATAAATTTCTTCCTTCTCAGCCTCATCACTAAAGCGTATTTCATGAAAACCTTCTTTAAAGCTTTTTGTTCTGATGCCTGAATAAAACGGTTTATCTTTCATAGAATAATGCGGCATATTATTTTTATGATAGACACTGCCAATCACAAGAGGACGATTTGGATGTCCATCCAAAAAAGCAACTGCCACCTCCATCCCCATTCGCGGTGTAAATAAAAAACCAAAGGAAGGTCCAGCTATTTGTTCCATCACACGAACCCACAAAGAGCTGTCTTCTTTCATTTTTCCATCTAAATCCCAAAAAAACTGCACCTTAATCTGCCCCATTTCATCGCCGTAAACATTAGACCCAGATGTACCTGTCACTACAGCCGTTTGAATCCCCTCAACCTTGGGACGGGGGGCTTGCAAAGGCAAGTTAAAATCTGATGATTTTAAAAATCCTTCAAATGTATTCCAGTATTCCATATCCTTGTAATAATGATGCACCTTGGACATAACAATATCCTCAGAAATATCATCATAATTAGACAACTTGATAGAAAAACCCGGGCACAATTGAGAAATACGGCTTTTGCCAACAATCGTGTTGGCTTGGGCTTCGCTGCCCTTGAGCCAATGATCTGTTTTTTCTTCTCCATCAGATACAGTTGTATATAGACCAGGGTAAATGTAGGACTCTTGAGCTGCAAAAGAAATACTGGAATTACTTTTTGCGGTTAATTTTAATGTGGGATTATCATACAAATAATCATGAGATTGACACGTTTTAAGACACAATTGGCTTTGTTGATTTAACGATTCAATTTGACCAATGTGTTTCGCATTTAACGACATATCAACGGTCAAGCCCGTTGATTGAAAATTGCTGTTAGCATCCCCAACCACAAGAGTGTGGCCATCTTTTTTATGAGAAAAGTAATAAAACAATCCTTCTTCTTCCATCAAACGTTGCATAAATAAAAATGGCGTTTGTTGATAGCGAACATAATACTCAAAAGGATTGTATGTTTTTGTGGGGGACACTTGTGTTTTGGTGACTTTACCTTTACTTAATACATCCTTGATCATATCAACGGCTGATTTTTTTTGATAAATTTGACAACCAACCCCCATATTTAAAGAAAACAATGCGGATGAGATAAAAAATTCATACGCAAACCATTCATCCTTTACCATGCCGCCGCCCTTGGCCCGTATGACAATTCCGTGGATAGCCCGCTGTTGAGCGTCTTTTTCATTTAATAACAATAAAGCAAGTTCTTGGTTAATGGTTTTTGTTAGATCAATTTTATTTTTGACATAACATGATATTGTAAAAAAAAAGTTATGTCCAATTTGCTCTTCTCCTTCAAAAGCCACCACAACCGCATCATCTTTTAAAAAAGATGCCTGAACTTGCGTATATAGTTTAGCCTGGGAGGAGGGATATGATGACATAATGACCTATTTAATCACTTTTTCCCAAATCTTTAGACGCAAATTCTTTAATATAGCTACCTAATGGTCCATCGGTTGATATAAAGCAATCAGCGTTATCCAAAATTGTATCATTAACCTTCATTTTTAAGTAGAAATCATAAAATTTCAGATCTTTTTTATAGGCATTAGTGGTGGTTTCAATAGCAGTTGCCTTGGCTTTGGCCTCAATTATGTCGGCGTATTTTTTAGCATTTGCCAAAATAATAGTAGTTTCTCTATTAGCATTGGCTTTGATACTTTGAGCTTTTTCATCCCCTTTTGCACGATTTTCATTGGCATAACGGCTAAGCTCAGCGCTCATTCTTGAAAATACAGCATGCCTGTTTTCTGTGGGTAATTCAGTTCGAATAATTCGTACATCAATAATTTCAATGCCCCAATTTTTCGCATGAGCACTGACCTCTTGTTCAATTTTATGCATAATCTCAGATCGTTCTTCGCTGAGCATTTGAGCGAGAGTAACCTTGCCTAATACATTTCGAACGGTACTGCTGATCAAAGTTTCAAGACGAATCCTAGCGCCTACTTCGGTTGCCGGTTCAATGGATTTAAAAAAGAGTAATGGATCTTCAATACGGTAACGTGTATATGTGTCAACAACCAAACGTTTTTGATCACCCAAAGTCAAGGAAATAGGTGGTAAATCATAACCAACTACACGACTTTGGTAATAATTAACTTTATGAATAAAAGGTAATTTGAACTTCAATCCAGGTTCTTGGTATTTTTTAACAAATTGACCAAATTGCAAAACAATGGCTTGCTTCCTTTGATCAACCATGAACATTGAATCACTGATTATAAAAAAACAACTAAATATGATGAAAACAATTTTTTTCATAGCCGCATACCAAATCTCCATTTGAGATAGTCTAGCAAAACATGAGTTATCCTTCAAAATGCTCTTGTAATTTGGCTGCGAGGAAAGATATGTAAAAAAATGGATACATTTTGTCTCTCTTGTGACTTGGCATATAGTCAAAATAAAAAGGGTGATTGTCTTATGAAAAGATTGAATCCACAACAGCAAGAGATGTACTGAATAACGCTTATCAATACCAGTTGATTCACAATGAACGCCTATGGCTTTGTATGCTTGATGACCGTAACAACATCTCTCATGCTTACATGCTTATGACGTAGAAAAAGCAAAGATTATTTTTAAACATATTCAGGAGTATCTTTCTGTTTTTCAAAGAACTTATTTTTTATCACAGGAAAAAGTATAAAATTAAAAAAAAGAGGATAATGACCATAGATAATCATAAAAATTTTTTTATGTGGGTATTGGAGGAATATCAGTTATGACGAACTTTATGGAACAAGCCTACGCCCAGGCATTAATAGCAAAAGACAAAGGCGAGGTCCCCATTGGGGCCATTTTGGTCTACGACAACAATG
>JBIKYJ010000082.1:0-4070 GCA_044355315.1 Alphaproteobacteria bacterium
TATGTACTTCGCCGTATCGACTGGAATGATGGATGAGAATGATGACATCACAAAAGGGTCAAAAAAAAAACTCTTGAGATCAGTTGTTTCTTTTTTCAAAAAAGGTCTCAGATTCCTTGCAAATGCTGCCTTAAACCTGGTTCCTATACCCAAACTTTGGGCTTACCGTCATAGGGTCGGGTGGTAAGGAGCTGAACGAACTTAAAGATATCCTCCAAATCGTTTTAGGCTAGGGTTAGAATTGTATAAAAAAAACATGAAATATTGACGGTGATTTGATCATTTTTAGGATGTTCATTTCAATAAGTATTTCACATCACCATACAAAACAGGAGAAAGAATTCTCCTGTTAATTGTTAATAAAATTAGAATAATTCTACCAAAGGTGGTGACGTTCTCCTGTATTAAGGTTGTTTGAATTTTTATTTTTTACTTCTCTTGTCATGCCCGTGGCAACGGGCATCTATTTTTTCAAAAGAGCTGTTATATCTACTAGATCAGCTTAAATTTTTTTAAAATTGGATGGAGCTCTTGAAGTTCATGATACGTTTAATGCAATTTTGAATACATCGTTAACGGTGGATACAGGAATAATTGTTATGTCATTTTTAACGATATCAGGAATATCATCCAAATCTTTTTCGTTATCTTTTGGAATAATAA
The DNA here is from genome assembly GCA_044355315.1 of Alphaproteobacteria bacterium. Lineage (GTDB taxonomy): Bacteria > Pseudomonadota > Alphaproteobacteria > JALRGP01 > JALRGP01 > JALRGP01. The sequence goes on from JBIKYJ010000082.1 coordinate 664, forward strand.
CGATTTTGATATGGCCACGGTGCGCCGCCAATAATTTTTCCTTAAGACCTCCGATTTGAAGAACGTGACCTCTTAAGGTAATTTCACCAGTCATGGCAACATCACGTTTCACGGTTTTACCACTTAACGCAGACAAAATTGATGTAGCCATAGCAATGCCTGCTGATGGGCCATCTTTTGGGACTGCTCCTTCTGGTACATGAATATGGATATCTTTCTTAGATAAAATATCATCGTCAATAGCCCATTCTTTTGCTTTTGATTTTACAAAGCTATAGGCTGTTTGAATAGATTCTTTCATTACTTCACCCAATGTCCCTGTGTAAGAAATTTTTCCTGATCCCGGTGTTAACAAAGCTTCAACAAACAAAATATCTCCTCCGACTGAGGTCCAAGCCAACCCCGTTGTAGTGCCCAGTTGATCCATATCCGATACAACACTGAATTTATATTTTGGAGCACCGCAGTAGTCATGAATTTTACCCTGATCAACCGTGATGCTTGTTGTTTTAGGATTGACAGCGATTTCTTTAACCACTTTTCTGCAAATCTTGGCAATTTCTCGGTCTAAACCACGAACTCCTGCTTCCTTTGTATAAAGTTGAATCAATTGCAATAAACTGTCATCTGGAATATTAATTTCTAATGGCATGAGACCATGTAATTTTATTTCTTTAGGAAGTAAATGATTTTTTGCAATATGAAGTTTTTCATATTCCGTATAGCCGGGCAGACGAATGATCTCCATACGATCCAATAGAGGTTGTGGAATTTTAAGGGTGTTGGCGGTTGCAAAAAACATCACATCACTTAAATCGTAATCTACTTCCAAATAATGATCATTAAACGCAGAATTTTGTTCTGGGTCCAAAACTTCTAACAGTGCTGAAGATGGATCTCCTCGCCAGTCTTGTCCTAATTTATCAATTTCATCTAATAAAAATAAAGGATTAGATTTTTTTGCTTTTTTCATGCCATGGATAATACGCCCAGGCATGGAGCCAATATATGTGCGTCGGTGACCACGTATTTCAGATTCATCACGAACACCACCCAATGCTATACGGGTGAATTGACGACCTGTCACCTTGGCAATTGTTTTCCCAAGGGAAGTTTTTCCAACACCCGGAGGCCCAACCAAACACAAAATTTGACCCTTCATTTTTTTGACACGTCCTTGAACAGCTAGGTATTCTAAAATGCGATCCTTCACATCTTCAAGACCATAATGTTCTTGATCCAAAATTTTTTTTGCTTTACGCAGATCAATTTTAATTTTTGATGGATCATTCCAAGGAATGCTTAACATCCAATCTAAATAATTACGAATAACGGTTCCTTCGGAAGATTGGGGGCTCATCGTTTTTAATTTTTTTAATTCACTTTCAGCTTTTTCTCTGGCTTCTGGTGAAAATTTTGTATTATAAATTCTGTTTTCCAAAATCGTAAATTCACTGATACCTTCTTCAGTGTCGTGAAGTTCCGTTTGAATGGCTTTTAGCTGCTCATTCAAATAGTATTCTCGTTGGGTTTTTTCCATTTGTTTTTTAACCCGATCACGAATTCGTTTTTCCATTTGCAAAACAGAATTTTCGCTTTCAATCAAAGACAAAATTTTTGTCAAACGTTCATTCACGCTGCTAATTTCAAGAAGCTCCTGTTTTTCATCAATTTTTAAATTAAAGTAGGATACCATGGTATCGGCTAATTTGCTGGGATCTTGGATTTGATGGATTGTAATGAGGACTTCAGGTGGTATTTTAGAGCTAATTTTAATAAAGTTTTCAAATTCCGCAATGACGTTTCTTTGAAGGGCCTCAAGTTCTTCTTCATCATCAACACGATCAGGTATTGTTTCTATTTTTCCGTACAAACATTTCTCTTCTTTCATCCTCGAAACTTTAACACGTTCTTCCCCTTCAATCAATATTTTAACCGTACCGTCCGGTAATTTTAAGATTTGAATAATTTTCGACATTGTTCCAATTGTGTACAAATCTTTAATGGAAGGATCATCTAATGATGAATCTTTTTGGGTTAATAAAATAATATGCTTATGGTTATTCTCCATCACCTCTTCCAATGCTTTGACGGACTTGTGACGTCCAACAAATAATGGAACAACCATATGGGGGAAAACAACAATATCTCTGAGTGGTAGAATGGGTAGAACTTTTGTTTTTTTCATGAATTTTGAACCTTTTGTTTTTTAGATTTGACCAGAACAGGTGGATCGTTTTGCTTAATCACATTTTTTGTAATAATGACTTCTTCCACATCTTCAAAAGATGGCAAATCATACATCGTATCTAATAAAATCATTTCCATAATGGAACGAAGTCCTCTGGCACCTGTTTTGCGTTGAATAGCTTTTTGGGCAATGGCTTTTAAAGAATCCTCTTCAAATGTTAATTTCACATTTTCCGTTTCAAATAATTTTTTGTATTGTTTAGTAAGGGCGTTTTTAGGTGACGTTAAAATATCAATCAAAGCTTTTTCATCTAAATCCATTAACGTTGAAACAATGGGAAGACGACCAATAAATTCAGGAATTAAACCAAATTTTAATAAATCTTCCGGTTCTAAATTCTTTAACAGATCACCGACCCGGTGTTCTTTTTCTTTTTGGACAGTAGCGCCAAAGCCAATACTGCTGCCTTTGGCTCTAAGTTGAATAATTTTTTCAAGACCTGCAAATGCTCCACCACAAATAAATAAAATATTGGTAGTATCAACTTGTAAAAATTCTTGCTGAGGATGTTTTCTCCCACCTTGGGGTGGGACTGATGCGATGGTGCCTTCCATAATTTTAAGCAACGCCTGTTGAACGCCTTCCCCTGATACGTCTCGTGTAATGGAGGGATTGTCTGATTTTCTGGATATTTTATCAACCTCGTCAATATAAACAATGCCGCGTTGTGCTTGTTCTACATTATAATCAGCTGCTTGTAGAAGCTTGAGGATAATATTTTCAACGTCTTCCCCCACGTATCCGGCCTCGGTCAACGTTGTTGCATCAGCAATTGTAAAAGGAACGTTTAAGATGCGGGCTAACGTTTGGGCCAATAATGTTTTACCGCTTCCAGTTGGACCAATCAGCAAAATATTTGATTTAGCTACCTCAATATCTTGATAACGTTCGTTATGGGATAATCGTTTGTAATGATTATGGACGGCCACGGATAATACTTTTTTAGCATGATCTTGTCCCACCACATAGTCATCCAAAATTTTCCGAATATCATGGGGAGACGGAATATGGGGTGAAGGGGAAGCAAAAGAGCCTTGGGCTTCTTCCTTCATAATATCTGAACATAAATCGATGCATTCATCACAAATAAAAACTGTTGGTCCAGCAATCAGTTTCTTAACAGAATTTTGGCTTTTACCACAAAAAGAACATGAAA
>JBIKYJ010000074.1:0-4497 GCA_044355315.1 Alphaproteobacteria bacterium
ATTTATTAGACAAAAAGCGATTAATATAGCGTTCTTTTGATTTTTTATCACATTCATGACGCGGCATAATGGCCATCCATTCACCAGAGTTGCAACTTCTTGATTGTAAAGCTGTGGCAGCCAAATCAGCAAGCCCTTTTACCTTAGCTTTATTCAAACCTGTACAGCGTTTTTTTAAATCATCTTCTATGGAGGTTAGCAATGTGGGAGACACCACCGGTGAGCAGTCTCATTTTATGGCTATTTGTTCTAAAATTTTCCTTATTTTAACAGGATTTTTTTATATTACAAATAAATCGTCAGGTGGTAAGAAATAAAACGATTATTTATATCATAATTTAATATATTGGTTTATAGTAATATTTCATCATATCATCAGTTAAAAAATAGTTAATTTTTAAGTGTAGATTTTTTTATATATAAAAAATTATGTTTTATTCAGATTTCTCCCCCACTTTTAATCGCATCCTGTGTCATACAAACGTTTGTCCAAATCATCAAAGGCACGTTAAAATATAAAAAATATAAAAAATAAACCTTTGTGATTGATTCCGACATTAAAGCCGCCCTATTGTTAAAGAACCCCCATTTAAATTTAGACAAGGTTGTATGCGAACCTTGTCGGCACCATGATTTTGGGGATTTATCGACAAATGCTGCAATGGTTCTAAAAAAACAGGGTGATTTTGAAAATTTTATTGTTGATTTTTTAGTTACCCATCCCATTGTTGAATCGGTCAATACTATAAAAGGATTTATTAACATTCGTTTAAAAAAAGAATTTTGGGTGAATGTATTAAAAGATATTTTAAAAAATAGAGAAATAAAAACCGATTTAGAGGGGCAAGGTAAAACCGTCAACATCGAATATGTGTCTGTTAACCCGACTGGGCCTCTTCATATTGGCCACGCTAGAAATGCCGTCTTTGGTGATGTTATTGCAGGAATATTTGAATATTTTGGCTACGGCGTGACCCGTGAATATTACGTTAATGATGCTGGGGGACAAATCGATGCCCTTGTAAAATCCGTTGAACTACGCGTTAAAGAATTAAATGGTCACACCATAACAGAGGAAGATTTTTCGCAAGATATGTATAGAGGTTCCTATTTAATTCCAATTGCCAAGCATGTTCTCGCAGAAAATCCTCAAAACATTAAGCCTTTTGTTATTGCGCACATGATGGGAGCTATTTCAGATGACCTCAAGGATTTGGGAATTCAGATGGATATCTTTACGAGTGAACACGATATCTTAAGCCAAGGTTTTTTAGACAAAGCCTTTAAGATTTTAAATGAACGAGGTGATTTATACCAAGGTGTACTCCCCCCCCCTAAAGGGCATGACGGTGAATGGGAGGAACGAGATCAATTATTATTTAAATCAACCACTTACGGTGATGATGTAGATCGTCCTCTTCAAAAACATGATGGTGCATGGACATATTTTGCAGGAGACGTGGCTTATCATTTATATAAACTATCACGCCATTATGATACATTGATTGATGTGTTTGGGGCAGATCATGCCGGACATATTTTAAAATTACAATCGGCCGTCCATGCTATGTCGAACGGTAAAACGTCTCTTCAAATCAGAACGTGCCAGATGGTGAATTTTTTGGATAAAGGAGTGCCACTACGTATGTCAAAACGTGCAGGTAATTTTGTTACACTTCGTGATTTGATTGAACGCATTGGCAAAGACCCTATACGTTTTATGATGACCTCACGCCATCCATCCACAACCTTTGATTTTGATTTTGACAAGGTGGTCGAAAAAACAAAAGACAATCACTTATTTTACATTCAATATGCCCATGCGCGCATTTGTTCTGTTTTAAGAAGAGCTCTATCTCATGGCATAGATCCTTTATTACATGAAGATCTGTTATCCAAAGATGATCTGTTTTTAATTAAAATGATGTTTGATTTTTCTCGTCAAATGCTACTTAGTTTAAAGCATTTAGAGCCTCATAGAATTTGCCAATACTTATATGATTTGGCGACCCATTTTCATCAATTTTGGGAAAACAATAGGTTATTAGATGTAGAACAGCCAACTTTGACACAGCACCGCTTGGCCGTTGTGGTAGGAGTTCAAATCATTATTCAACAAGCATTTAAAGTGTTAAAAATCGATCCTCTCGATGAATTATGATATTTTAAAAATTTTTTCATCCGTTGCCCAAAACTATGACCTCATGAATGATGTCATGAGCTTGGGAGTGCATACTCTTTGGAAACGTTTTTTTTTAAATATATGTCCATTTCAACCCCATATGACCATTGTTGATTTTGGCACAGGAACGGGGGATTTAATCGGATTAATTGATAACTTATTTCCTTATTTAGATCTAAATTTATTCGGATTTGATGTGTGTGACGAGATGATATCAATGGCAAAAAAACGCTATCCCAATCATCAATTTTTATCAAAACGGAATGAGATCAAGACACCTGTTGATGGAGTCTTAGCATCATTTTCATTGCGTAATTGTGAGTCTCTTCAAGACGACTTAAAGTCAATCTGTGACATCTTAAAACCTGGAGGATTTTTAGGTGTTTTAGAATTTTTCAAAATGCCCACCCATAGTTCTTACGAATGGATTCACACGTTGTCTCATGTGTTCAAACAAGAATTCGAATATCAATACTTGGTTCAAAGTATTCAGCATTTTTTATCTTTTGATGATTTTACAAAAATTGTTCCATTACACCTTCATCACCATCAACAACTATGGCCATCATTTGTTCAGATGGCCATTTTTTTAAAAATTTAGATTTTTGCATAAAATTTTGTTATTATAGAAATAAAAACCTTTTTAGATTAATGATCAAAAGAATTATTTGTGTATTTAATTTATCATTATGTTTTTCTTTACCAGCTGATCGTTTTTCTTATATTGTCGTAGAAGGTGGAAGTGGAAAAATCCTGGATTCCCATCATGCTCATCGTCCTCAGCAACCTGCTTCTTTAACAAAAAAAATGACATTACGTTTGTTATTCGAAGCTTTAAAAGCTAGAAAAATAACATTATCAACAAAATTTTTTGTCTCCGCTTTGGCTCAAAAACAAATTCCATCTCGATTAGATTTAAAAAAAGGAGAATGGGTATCGGTTGAATCATTAATCAAAGGATTGGTCACAAAATCTGCAAATGATGGTTGTGTTGTCGTTGCTGAAAATTTGGCTGGGTCTGTGAGTCAATTTGTTAAAATCATGAATAAACGTGCAAAGCAATTGGGTATGAAACATACAATTTTTTATAACCCATCGGGTGTCCCTAATCCCAAACAACAATCTACCGCCTATGACATGGTATTGTTAGCACAATCTTTGTATCGTGATTTCCCTCAATATTTTTATTATTTTAAAACAAAAAATTTTAAATTCAAAAATAAAAATTATAAAAATCATAATACATTGTTGGGAAAAATTGATGGATTAGATGGGATAAAAACAGGATACGTTGACAAAGCCGGTTTTTGCATCGCAACCAGTACATCTCGTGTTGTAAAGGGTAAAAAAGTTCGTCTTTTTGCAGTTGTTTTAGGAGGAAAAACATCCAAAAGTCGAGATTTAAAGACAATTAAACTCATTGAAGATAATTATGCAAAAGTAGGCTATATTCCCCAGTGCACTTATAAAGAGAAACAACATATCTCAGTTGACGAAGCATTATCTGATATTGACAAACTTCCAATTGGTTGGTCTAAACCAAAAACATCCTCTCATGCCGCGTAATGATATTCAACTATTATACGCGTATGTATCGCGTATGAATGATGATATTGATCAAGGAGGAGATGTTTCATGGCAACTAGAATGGTTAGAACAAAGAATTATGTATTTGCATAAGCAAAGATTATTATCAAAAAACGATACTAATCATTTAATCATTATGATGGAAGATGTATTAAAAAACATTGAAAAATCCTTTTACTTTGAAAAATGTATGCAGAGGTACCATGATTATTTTTAAGGCAATTGGATGGTCTGCTGCAGTATTATCTATGATCACATTTGTTCCTCAAGTTTTTTATATGTACAAACGACGAAGCGCTAAAGACATATCTATTGTATCATTTTCCGTTTTAATTCTCAGTTCTACCTTGTGGCTGATATACGGATTGTCGTTGCTGTCTGGGTGCATTATTTTCACAAATTTATGCAATATCATCTGTGGAGTGTCCATTTTGATTATGAAAAAAAAATTTAAAGAACGCCATGACGACGAGTGATGATATTGTTCAAAATTGGATCTTAGGCCGTTGCATTTCTATCTATCAGCCTAAAAAAGGTTATAAAGTTTCTATTGATGCCATTTTATTATCAGCTTTTGCCCACCCTCATCCCCATTCTCATGTTTTAGACGTGGGAGCGGGAGTTGGCGGCATTTGCCTCCCTCTTGCTTACCGTCATCCAACTATTCATATCACATCCATTGAATGCCAAGATTTAATGGTTAATTTATTAAAAAAAAATATTGAAAA
>JBIKYJ010000015.1:0-12500 GCA_044355315.1 Alphaproteobacteria bacterium
GATATGACACATCGTATGACTGTTGTTCATGAATCGATTGAATCTTGTAGTCTGAAACCCTTAACCTTTGATCATGTGGTCACAAATCCCCCTTACTTTGAACAGCACACAATTAAAAACATGACAAAGAATTCTCCTAATCCTATCAAGTTAATTTGCCATCATGGTTCTTTGATAATATGGCTATCTTTTTGTATACGTATGCTTAAACCTAAGGGATTTTTGTGGATGATTATCCCAACCCAACGATTGAGTGATGTTTTAAATATTTTCCATAGTAAACACATGGGCAACATCCAAATCACGCCACTATGGAGCAAACCAAGTCACCCGTCTCACCGATTAATGATTTGTGCACAAAAACAATCAAAATCTCCCTTGGAATTAAAGCCAGGGATCATTGTTCACAATAATGACGGGACGTATACGGATGATATTCATAGGATGCTAAGTTATTTTGATAATAAACCTACTTAAATTTTTAATGCTACATTCTTTTCCAAATTTTGCGTATTTCCTAAGATGTTTATGTTCTTCTAGAATCAGGATGCTTTGGAGATTAAAAATGGTTATTGTCAATCGTTCATCTTAATTCAAAATTCATTGACCGTCTTTTTTAATTGCATAGTACATGGCGTCCGGAGCCAAATCGGCAGCATTTGGCCAAGTTACAATACCATCCTCCACGTAAACAATATTAGACCTACTGCGGAAGTAAAAAATTAGAGATTGAAAAATAAAACATAATCTCCCCCTTGTCGTTATGCGTAGGCTCTGCCATACCTTCAAGGACGGTTTTAAGATTTTAAAAAAGATGTTAACGTTATCCAGAGATGTGAGACCATTGTTCTTTTTTGTAATGTTAAGTTTATGCCATGTGATCATCGAAATTCTTTTAGGATTTTCCATCATTAGCGAATTTTTAGAAACATCAAAGGTGCCCAGATTTCCAACCGCCATCTTGGCCTCATCCATTGTCATCCTTGGGGTCTTGTGGTTTTTAGCAGAGGTCATTTTAGATAGCATTGCCAGAGGCGGCAAAGAAACAAAACAATTATTTTATTTATCAAAATAAGGAGAAAAAAAACATGAATTTGAAAAAAATAATCGTTGCCGTATCCGCATTAACAATTGCACTGTGCGCAATATTTCATAAAAGTGTACAGCGTTTTATATATCATTTACCCATCTATTTTAAATACGTCAGAAAAGAAAAAAAGGTCGATGATCACCACGTTGAAACAACGTTATTTAATGGTTACAAAATTATTGTTAACAGCGACGACGGTTGCGTATGCAGGCGTGTTCGAGGTTTTGGGATATGGGAGCCCCATGAAGTAAAGGTTTTGAAAGACATCCTTAAAACCGGTATGCGTGTTGTTGAAATTGGGGCCAATTATGGAACGCATACTTTATATATTTCTGAATTAGTAGGGCCAACTGGTCAAGTCATTGCCTTTGAATGCAATCCTTTTGTGTCTTCAAAATTAAAAAAATCTTTAGAAATTAATAATATCGCCAATTGTATTTTAAAAGAAATAGCTGTTTCTGATCATGCTTATGACACATTTATTGTGTATAATTTGGATAACATTGGCGCTGGATACATACTCAGTGAAGAAGATGCCAAAACCTTTAATGAAAAATCATCAACATTGCATCATAAAATTTCAGTCACAACCTTAGACACGGAATTAAAAGATGTTCATGATATTGACCTTTAAAAAATGGACGCAGAGGGGTCCGAATATTTTATCTTACAAGGCGGTCAAAATTTTATTCAACGACATCCTAAGATGAAAATCATGATGGAATGGAACCCAAAATTTTTCAAAAACAACGGATCACACATTGAGGAATTTATTGATTGGATTAAAAACCACCATTTCAAGGTTTATGACATTCTAAACAATGGAGATTTAAAATTAATAAAAGTAGAGGATCTTTTTAAAAAAGATTTTTCAGATTTATTATTAGTTCCCGCTGAATAAAGATAATGCTGTAACCCCATGCCGCGTTACCGATTAGACATAGAATACTTTGGCCCTTTTTTTAAAGGTTTTCAAAGGCAAAAGGACCTCCTCACTGTTCAAGGCGCCCTGGAGCATATTATTCATCTCATGACCCAGGAGCGTGTGACCTTGATGGCGGCCGGACGGACCGACAGTGGGGTTCATGCCATCAACCAGGTCGTTCATTTTGATCTGTGTAAAGTGATTGATGACGGTCGTTTTTTAAAAGGATTAAATCATTATATTAATATTACCTTCAAAACGGATTATCTGCTTCCCCTATGGATTAAAAAGCTCATCACTGTGGATGATTCTTTCCATGCACGTTTTAGTGCCCGCAAAAGAAGATATCTTTATAAAATTATCCCGGCTCATTTAAAAAGCACACATCACTATATGCGGGTCCTTGAATACATAAAGCCCTTAGATTTATCTCTCATGACCCAAGGGGCACAGATGTTTGTTGGACACCATAATTTTGATGCCTTCCGATCTAAAGAATGTCAAAGTAGATCCCCCCTTAAAACAATTGATCTCTTTGAGATCAAACAGGTTGGCGAGGAGATTCATATCTGGGTGGAAGCACGGTCATTTTTACATCACCAGGTGCGATTGATGGTGGGAGCACTGCTTGACGTCGCATCTAAACGCTTTCCTATGGATATTATTCAAGAAATGCTAATGTTTCCACCAACCATTCGACACACCACCATGGCACCTGCTCATGGTTTATATTTTTATGAGTGTGCGTATGTAGAAACGGGTATTCATTAAATTTTCTAAACCTTTTTTTTCATAAAGGAAAGATGAAATGCATCCAGAAAAATCTTAGAATCCACAGTGTATATACGTGAGAATCTGATTGGATTCGACAAAAATCCTCATTGGAAAATAAGTTCTTCTTTAGATACGTTTGACTTGCGACTTTGTGCAGAGATATGTAAAAGCATAAAATTTTGTTAAAATTTTAATAAAAGGATAAGCATTTAAACTCCTTATGAAACACCTTGTTTTAATGCGGCATCTCCATGCCCAATTAAAGGAGCTGCACCCCCTTGATCGTAATCGCCCCATGAGTATGCAAGGCATGCATGAATCAGAATCCCTTAAAAAAAAGATGAAAAATTCTCTGTCCCATATTGATCTAATTTTATGTTCTAATTGCAAGCGTGGAAGACAATCTATTGATGCACTTAAAAACCTTATATCATCAGCCTGTACCATTGAATTTGTTGACCGCTTGTACGAAGCCTCTATTGATATGATGTTGGCTGTTATTAAAGAAATGCCTGAATCAAAAAAAAATATTTTTATAATTGGTCACAATCCTGGTATTCATAATTTTTATCACACAGTTGTGTCATTTACTCCTTTTGATGGTTACAGTCATCGATTTATTTACCCAACGGGGGGTGTTTCTTTCTATGAAGTAAATGCTTTAAAATGGTCAAAAATTCGTCTTAAAAATATTAAATACCAATCCTTAATTACCCCAAGCCTTGATGAAACTGTATATTTTTCAGGGCATTAAAACGGGCGAACAGAAAAAACTATCTGGGACCATTCAAGGGCGATCAAAAAAAGCATGTATTGAAGAATTACTCACACAAAATATTTATGTTCTGCGTATATCTGTTTATCGTGTCGCATCAAAGCGAATTCATTTTGATTTTTTTTTATACTGGTCAAAATTATTACATTTTTCTATTCCAACACACGAAATTTTGGCCTTATTATCAGAGCAATTTAATAATCATAACCTTAAAATGATATCTGAATTATTAAAAGAAGGGGTAGGGCTAGTGGAGGCGTTTAAACGCATCTCTGATTTTGATTCTGTGGTCATTCAGTTAATTGAGATAGGGATCAAAACAAACCAATTATCTCATGTTTTAATGACATTGTATGATTATCATCAAAAGAATGATATGTATAAAAAAGAATTACGTATGTCACTTCTCTATCCTGGTATCACTTGTATATTCATTATCATAGCCTTTACCGTGTCATTGTCATATATTGATAAACAATACCTGAATCATTCATATCTATGGGTGCTGTGTTTATTGCCATGTCCTTTTTTAATACCAAAAAAACATTGGCCTATTTTTAAAAAACAAAAAAATTTAGATTATGTCATGAAGATCTATTTATTACTTCAATACAAAATTCCAATTTTGGATATCATGGTTACTGTTGAGGCGCCTCAGCACCACTATCAATCAATAGAGAAAGGGATTTCTTTAAAGAATTGCTTGAGTGATACTCTCAAAGAGTTTCCTGTTTTATCTAGATTTTCACATCTTTTATCTCATCAACCCTATGAATTTTACAAAGCCTGCGTGCTTGAAAAAGAGTTTTTATTCGACAAACAAAAAAAAATGATAAAGTTAATTGAGCCAATTTTTTTAAGCCTTGTGGGCCTTATAATCTTAATGTTTTTGATGGTTGTGATTATACCGTTGTATAGTTATTTGAATTAAGATCAAAAAAGTTCTTGAGATTTTCTGCCATAACTTTGTGATCTGCACAGATGTTAATCGCGCCCCTAAATTCTGCCGATCCATTGAACCCCTTTGTATACCAAGCCATGTGCTTTCGTGCAATTAATATTCCGTTATCATGACCATAGTGGGTGAGAATGCTATCTAAATGGTCCAAAGCAATATTTAGACGTTCTTTTGTTGTTGGATTGGGTTGTATATCCCCTTTTAATGACTGAGCAACTTGGTTGATGAACCAAGGACGCCCGTAAGTACCACGTCCAATCATAACGGCGTCACATCCCGAAACTTTGAGTAATTCATGGGCATTATCAACCGTTTGGACATCTCCATTTCCAACAACCGGAATTGAGACCTGATCTTTGACCGTTTTGATAAAGGCCCAATCAGAGGATCCAGTATACAATTGAGATCGTGTTCGTCCGTGAACCGTGACCATTTGAATGCCTAAATCTTGGGCTAATTTGGCCAATTGTGGAGCATTTCGGTTATTCATATCCCACCCGGTGCGCATTTTAAGGGTCACAGGGAGAGATACAGCTTTGACAACGCTATTAATAATAGAACAGGCTAACTTTTCATCTTTCATCAAAGCAGATCCCGCGTCCCCACCTACAACTTTTTTAACTGGGCATCCCATATTAATATCAATGAGACAGGCTCCCATATCTTCGTTTAATTTGGCGGCTTCTGCCATTACAATCGGGTCGCACCCGGCCAATTGAACGGCAAACAAAGAATCTCCTTGGGCCTTTTGGCTCATTCGAAGGCTGGCCCGTGTGTGACGAACCATGGCTTGGCTTGCGATCATTTCAGATATGACAAGCCCACCCCCAAGCCGTTTTACAAGGCTTCGAAAGGGCATGTCCGTTACGCCGCACATGGGTGCCAAAATGACGGGATGGGGTAATATTAACTGTCCAATCTTCATCATCTAAATTTAACGAAGGTTGTTTTTCAAATCCTTCAGATTTGACCATGCCGTATTAAATCTTCCAGGTGTTTCTAGGAATGGAATGAGTGTGCTAATAATCGTTGCGTAAGACGCTGCAGAATTTTGTTCTACGTAAACAATATCTTTTGGTTTTAAAATAAAATTCGATGCATGAATTAATGACACAGGTGATGAGCAATTCAAATGGAATAATGTGGCACAATTCCCTTCTTCTTGGCGAATCACATATACTTGTTTTAAATCTCCTCCAATGGATACACCACCGGCCGATGATAACGCGTCTTTTAAAGATAAGCGGTGAGGACCGGCATTTACAGGGCCAATTTTATTCACTGAACCAAATACGTAAATATTGCTTTCGCTTTGGAATGGAATTTTTAGGAAATCTCTATTTTCTAAAAGAATTTGAAAAGCATTATCTCCTTCTTCAAAGGTATCAAGTAAATCAATAGAATAGGTTTTTGCTCCGCGAATCAATTTGACTTGGGATAAATCTGCCGAACTTGAATAGCCCCCAGATTGGGTCATTGCTTCGGCAATCGTCATAGGGACATCACTGATTTGAATGCTACCCATTTTCTGAACGGCGCCTTGCACGTAAACCAATTGTCCCCTGTAATTTAAAAATTTGACGTCAATTTGTGGATCTTTGACATAGACAGATAATTTTTTACATATCAATTGGCGAATCTCATTGATATCAAGCCCACTGATTTTGATACGTCCTATATAGGGGTAATATATACATCCGTCAGAATCTACGTAATGACCAACCAAATTACCAGAGTTTAAAACATTTCCAAAAGGGTTGTTTAAATCAGGACGATCCCAAACAGTAATGACCAAACTGTCACCACATTGGGCGCGATAGGCAGGGTATTTATTTTGATACTTTAATAATTCTTGGTGGATTTTTTTTTGTTGTTTTTTAATTTGTTTAATGGTCTGGCTATTGATAGGTTCAATTGTTACATCAATTTCCCCAACTTTAAAATGATCCCCATTCATTGGCATATCTTTTGAAATTTGTAAATTGGGATTTAGTCCACATCCAAATAAACCTAAAAAGCTCAAATATACTACATACTTTTTGAAATCCATTTTAACAATACAATAAAAACTTAGTTTATTATACGTCATAATTATTTTTTTTATAATTAGTAAAAAAAAGAGTTAACAGGGCTGTTGGGTTATGAACTCTAATATTTTCTATAAACTAGTAGGTGAATGTACTCTCTAAGCATCAGAGTCATCAGGATTATTTATCTCTAAACAGCCGTTTAGTATTACGAACGTTGATACGGCGATTGTGTTGATGGCAATGGGTTCAACCCCTCCTTGGTCAGGTGCTAATTGAAATCTTGTCAGATTTTTCTTGTCGCGCCATCATACTCTCGCCATTTCTGTCGTGTAATTAAGGATGATGATGGCTTTGCATATGTGCACATAGTACGCACTTAATGCCATTAATACACGACTTTTTTATGTCAGGTCATTTTTTGTTTATCTATGATGAAATATTTAATTATTTATAGCAGTGATTTTTTTAAATATCTGGACAATATCGTTAACGCAATAGTTCACATGATGGTTTTGTGTTTGTTTCAAACTTTTAATGATGAGTTGTTGAGTTTTAATTTCTTCATCTCCAATGACGATCATGTAATCACATGACCTTTGTGCTAATTGGATGGCTTTTTTTAAATTAGGGCGGGTGATGACGATGGATGTTATGTGGTGGTTACGTAACTCATCGCATAGGCTATAGGCCGCCCATGGTTGGTTTAAATGGATGATGGCAATGGCTGTTTGTGATGGTATATTGGATTGATTGCATAGCAAGCTCAATCGATCAATGCCAACGGCCCATCCGATTGAAGGTAGTTGTTTTCCTATCATGTGTGTGGACAAATCGTCATACCGTCCTCCGGCGATGATGGCATCTTGAGATCCTAATTGTTGAGTTTTAAATTCAAATGTTGTGTGAGAATAATAATCTAAACCTCTCACCAAACGAGGATTATCTTCAAATGGGATATGGAAATATTTTAAATAGTCTTTGACATTTTCATAAAAATCCAAAGATTGATGAGTTAATGAATCCAAAATTGATGGGGCGTTGATCACTACTGATTGATCTTGGGGATCTTTTGAATCCAAAATTCTTAAAGGATTTGTGTGCAAGCGATGTTGGCTATGGGCTGATAAATGTGTGACATGAGAATTAAAAAATGATACTAATTTTTTTTTATATTCTTCTCGTTCAGTGACGGTTCCAATTGTATTGATATTTAGGATGTATGGAATGTCTAATGCATTCAAAATCCGCGATGCCATGACAATCATTTCTCCATCATGATGAGGATGTTGGGTGCCAATTAATTCACATCCGAATTGATCAAATTGGCGGTATCGTCCTTTTTGAGGTCGTTCATATCGAAACATAGAGCCATGATAATAGAGGCGCGCGGGGATCATGTGTGACAGGGGGCTGTTTAAAAAAGCGCGCATAACGCTGGCAGTGCCTTCTGGTCTCAAGCAAACGTGATCTGCGGATTTGTCAATAAACGTATACATTTCTTTTCCAATAATATCGCTGTTTTCTCCAACAGTTCTTTTGAAGAGATCAACGGACTCTAACAGAGGTGTGATGACAGGAGAAAAGCCATAGAACGTTACAATTTTTTTGATTACTTCGATAACATATAAATGGGTGATTGCATCATTATATAAAAAGTCTTTCATACCGCGTTTGGGTTGCAAAATCATTTATAATTACAACAAAACCTGATAACTTATCATAGTCTTTTTGATAGAAATTTGACAAGACATAGGAAAAGTGATTATATAATTATATGAGCGGTTGAAGTTCTGGGGTTGCTGCGGAAGCGGTGCGATTTTGGGTTTCTTCATGCAGATGATAGAAGAGTTGAGTTAATCATAGATAAACAGAAACTATACGGTTTACGGGTAGCATGGCTAAAAATGGAGTGCTACTTGTAAATTGCCAGATATTTCTTTTTGATTAAAGAAGTTGAGATTTATAAGAGTACAGTACATAACTTTTCAAGTTATAACTTGAGAGTTTGATTCTGGCTCAGAACGAACGCTGGCGGCATGCTTAACACATGCAAGTCGAACGATCTCATGGGGTTCGCCTTATGGGGGAGTGGCAGACGGGTGAGTAACGCGTAGGAACGTACCCTCTTGTTGGGAATAACGATTGGAAACGATCGCTAATACCGAATACGTCCTTAAGGTGGGAGCTTTAAGGAGAAAGGAGAGATTCGCAAGGGGAGCGGCCTGCGTCAGATTAGGTAGTTGGTGGGGTAAGAGCCTACCAAGCCTGTGATCTGTAGCTGGTCTGAGAGGATGGACAGCCACACTGGGACTGAGACACGGCCCAGACTCCTACGGGAGGCAGCAGTGGGGAATATTGGACAATGGGGGAAACCCTGATCCAGCAATGCCGCGTGAGTGAAGAAGGCCTTCGGGTTGTAAAACTCTTTTGTAAGGGACAATGATGATGGTACCTTACGAATAAGCTCCGGCTAACTTCGTGCCAGCAGCCGCGGTAATACGAAGGGAGCTAGCGTTGTTCGGAATAACTGGGCGTAAAGGGCGCGTAGGCGGTTTTCTAAGTCTGTTGTGAAATTCTTGGGCTTAACCTAAGAACTGCAATGGATACTGGGGAGCTAGAGTATGGAAGGGGAGAATGGAATTGCGTGTGTAGGAGTGAAATCCGTAGATATACGCAGGAACACCGGCGGTGAAAACGATTCTCTGGTACATAACTGACGCTAAGGCGCGAAAGCGTGGGGAGCAAACAGGATTAGATACCCTGGTAGTCCACGCCGTAAACGATGAATGCTAAATATTGGATCTTATGGATTCAGTGTTGAAGTTAACACGATAAGCATTCCGCCTGGGGAGTACGGTCGCAAGATTAAAACTCAAAGAAATTGACGGGGACCCGCACAAGCGGTGGATTATGTGGTTTAATTCGAAGCTACGCGCAAAACCTTACCAACCTTTGACATAAGGTGCGAGGGGTTGAGAGATCAATCTCGCATTTAGTTGGTGCCTTACAGGTGCTGCATGGCTGTCGTCAGCTCGTGTCGTGAGATGTTGGGTTAAGTCCCGCAACGAGCGCAACCCTTGTTGTTAGTTGCTAACACGTAGAGGTGAGAACTTTAACAAAACTGCCTGTGATAAGCAGGAGGAAGGTGGGGATGACGTCAAGTCCTCATGGCCCTTATAGGTTGGGCTACACACGTAATACAATGGTAGTGACAAAGAGAAGCAAAGGGGTGACCTGGAGCGGATCTCAAAAAAGCTACCTCAGTTCAGATTGATCTCTGCAACTCGAGATCATGAAGTTGGAATCGCTAGTAATCGTAGATCAGCATGCTACGGTGAATACGTTCCCGGGTCTTGTACACACTGCCCGTCACACCATGGGAGTTGGTTCTGCTTTAAGTGGGTAGGCTAACGTCGAAAGACGAGGCCGCTCACCACAGTGGGGTCGATGACTGGGGTGAAGTCGTAACAAGGTAGCCGTAGGGGAACCTGCGGCTGGATCACCTCCTTTAAGAGACATAAGCGCTATCTCATAGTGTTTATAGCAGACGTGTTACCCGTAAACCGTATACAGATTTTGTGATTATGTCATGGAAGCATGAGATAAGAAGAAAGTCGATTTTGGGCTAGTAGCTCAGTTGGTCAGAGCACACGCTTGATAAGCGTGGGGTCGGAGGTTCAAGTCCTCCCTGGCCCACCAAAGGAAAGATTAACGAGTTAAGAGCTCAAGGTAATGTGATGTTATCAAGAGGGGGGCTTAGCTCAGCTGGGAGAGCACCTGCTTTGCAAGCAGGGGGTCAACGGTTCGATCCCGTTAGCCTCCACCATTAGAGATTCGACATGAAGCATGTGTTGTGCTGTATGTCCGATCTTTAAATAGATCGTTCTGTTTATGTATGACTTTAAGTCTTAACTTAAAGTTAAAGATTGAGTTTATCGTAAAGCTGATATATTTAAATATATAACAATGATATTGTTTTATTTTGACAATATCATCACAAGATTTTTGACATAGCGATAAGAAGCTATGGACAGAAATCAAATACAACAACTAATTCATTGAAACAGAAATGTTTCATTGGGTAAAAGTTCCAATTAAAAATAAGAATCAAGCGCAAAAGGGCATTCGGGGAATGCCTTGGTACCTAGAGGCGATGAAGGGCGTGTTACACTGCGATAAGCGACGGGGAGATGTGAAAAATCTACGATCCGTCGATGCCCGAATGGGGAAACCCACCGCATGTGCGGTATCTTTAACTGAATACATAGGTTAAAGAAGCAAAACCTGGGGAACTGAAACATCTCAGTACCCAGAGGAAAAGAAATCAACCGAGACTTCGAGAGTAGTGGCGAGCGAAATCGAACCAGGCCATTTATAGGTAGACGACACAGAAGAACAATCTGGAAAGATTGACCAAAGAGGGTGATAGTCCCGTATTTAATCAGTGTTTATCTATAATCGAGTAAGGCGGGACACGTGAAATCCTGTCTGAACATGGGGGGACCACCCTCCAAGCCTAAGTACTCCTAGGTGACCGATAGTGAACAAGTACCGTGAGGGAAAGGTGAAAAGAACCCCGAGTAGGGGAGTGAAATAGATCTGAAACCGGATGTCTACAAACAGTCAAAGCAGGATCAATGATTGCTGCGATGGCGTACCTTTTGCATAATGGGTCAGCGAGTTTATGAGTGTAGCAAGCTTAAGCCGTTAGGTGTAGGCGTAGAGAAATCGAGTCTGAATAGGGCGCGTAGTTACATTTATAAGACCCGAAACCGAGTGATCTAGCCATGGGCAGGTTGAAGGTCCGGTAAAACGGACTGGAGGACCGAACCCACTTCTGTTGCAAAAGCAGGGGATGACCTGTGGCTAGGGGTGAAAGGCCAATCAAACTCGGAAATAGCTGGTTCTCCGCGAAAACTATTGAGGTAGTGCGTCGCGTATCACTATTGGGGGTAGAGCACTGAATCGGCTAGGGGGGAGCAATCTTTACCAAACCGAATCAAACTCCGAATACCAATAAGTGTGAGCGCGGCAGACACACGGTGGGAGCTAAGTTCCATCGTGGAAAGGGAAAGAGCCCTGACCGCCAATTAAGGTCCCGAAGTTATAACTAAGTGGGAAAGGAAGTGACAACACCAAGACAGCCAGGAGGTTGGCTTAGAAGCAGCCATCCTTTAAAGAAAGCGTAATAGCTCACTGGTCTAGACAAGTGTTCTTGCACCGAAAATGTACCGGGTCTAAAGTTATACACCGAAATTGCGGATTCCTATCGTTAAGATAGGAGTGGTAGCGGAGCGTTCCATAAGCCGTTGAAGGAAGACTCGTGAGAGCTTCTGGAGGTATTGGAAGTGAGAATGCTGACATAAGTAACGATAAACAAGGTGAAAGACCTTGTCGCCGAAAATCCAAGGGTTCCTACGCAATGTTAATCAGCGTAGGGTGAGTCGATCCCTAAGGCGAGGCCGAAAGGCGTAGTCGATGGGAATCTGGTTAAAATTCCAGAACTTGTCTTAAGTGACGAGGATGATCGAAAGTTAAGAGTTAACGGAAATACTCATAGCAATTGAAAGTTCTCCAGGAAATAACTTAAGACATAGTCGTTAACGATGAATCTATTTAGATAGATTGATCGTTAACGGCTATGAAAACAAATCGTACCCGAAACCGACACTGGTGGATGAGTCGAGAAGACTAAGGCGCTTGAGAGAATGATGTTGAAGGAACTCGGCAAATTGCCCTCGTAACTTCGGGATAAGAGGGGCCCTTGATAAGGCAACTTATGAAGGGTGTCACAAAAGAGGGGGTAGCGACTGTTTAACAAAAACACAGGACTCTGCAAAGACGAAAGTCGACGTATAGGGTCTGACGCCTGCCCGGTGCTGGAAGGTTAAGAGGAGGTGTGCAAGCACTGAATTGAAGCCCCAGTAAACGGCGGCCGTAACTATAAC
>JBIKYJ010000008.1:0-18083 GCA_044355315.1 Alphaproteobacteria bacterium
CGGAAAGAAGAAGTGATCCCTTAATTTCAAAATTTTATGTCCATCTCCAGGAGTATAATCAACACTTCCGGATGTGATTTTTGGAAAAGGATTAATGTGTCGTAGTGGTATGAATTCTCCAAATGGAACTAAATGATATTTATGATAAATATTTTTAATATCATGGTTGTCTAAAACATACAGACTGTTGTAAATTTTAGGAGGATCAATAAAAATACCACTCATTACTAAAGAAGTTTTTTTGGGAATAGCAGAAAAAATGTCACGCAAAATATCTGGTCTTTTATTAAGGGCAATATTTAAGCTACATTCTGGCCAAATCACAACATCAATATCTTTATCCCCTTTTAACGTTGTTAACTGCAATAGAAAATCAATATAATCTGGGTCAGCGACTTGGACATTTTGTG
The DNA here is from genome assembly GCA_044355315.1 of Alphaproteobacteria bacterium. Classification (GTDB taxonomy): domain Bacteria; phylum Pseudomonadota; class Alphaproteobacteria; order JALRGP01; family JALRGP01; genus JALRGP01. Next base: position 411 of record JBIKYJ010000008.1, read on the forward strand.
GAATGCATGGTTGAATAAGTCGAACATTTAAACATTTTTGAGTATGATAATGATTCGCATTTTGACTCAAGATGATAGATCCAAACATATAATTTGCAAAAAAAAGTCCACACATAATGGTAAGTAATCGTTTTTTTTTTGAATGACATGAAAAACATACAATTAAAATCATTAGATTAATAATATCAATGGGAACAAAGCGTATGATTTGAAGTGATTTTAGGCACAATATATAACTTGGATAATTCCATGGAAAAAATAGCCCCCTGACCATTTCACATATAGCAATGAATATAGGATAAGATAAGTAACGATATTGAGAAGGAATTTTTTGGCCAAACCATAAAGGAAAAGCAATAAAAACTGACAAAAATAAAGATAGTATAAAACTGATCCCGTAAGCATAGTATTCATGATATCCCCAGGTACAAATACCAAGACCGATCCAATATAAACTTGAAAAAAAATAGGCAATACCAAAGAGGTATCCTTCTAAAAAAGGATGTTGTGTTGATTTTTGCAAATGACGGTGGCACAAAGCCCACCCCATCACAAACATCACTTGGTGAATAAAAGATGGGAAAAAATGATGAAATCCACATCCAGCAAGGATGCCGTAGCCAATAAGAGATACAGACTTAAATGGTATTATTTTCATGATGTTTAATGATGTTTTGAATCAAGCGAATCGTTGGAGGAATTCTCATTTTTCCAAAATAATGAGCAATTTCACAAATTGTATCATAAGTACGCTCTACGTATTTTAATATATAATCACTAATTTTGTTGTCAACTACTATACCATAATCATTCATAATTTTATGAAAAATTTTTTTTAAAAATTCATCATTGACAAGACCTAAATCTATTAAATAAAACGTTTGGAAACGAGACATCCAATCGGGTAAATGTGGCATATAATTATTGAGGCATGTGAGAATAAATGTGTTTTTTTCTAAAATAGCCCTGTTATATATATGAAACAATTGTATATCATCTTGGAGATGAGCATCATCAATAATATAAGCTTTTGGATATTCTTGTTCAATCAATGATATCATATGAGTTTTACCCGATTTGGATGGTCCCATAATTTTAATAAATTGATGGTCAGTTTCTTGAATGAATCTTAAATCTTCCTCATAAAAAAAATGATCCCTTGTATAAGATGTTTTAAAGACAAGGGGAATTTTCTGTTGAATCATCCATTAAATACAAACACCAGTTCTTTGATGTTCTTTTGAATGAAAATCTGCAATAACTGTTTCTCCTCCCACAACTCTTTGTCCTTCGATTACCAATGGATGGACCCCATGAGGTAAATAGATATCAACGCGGCTGCCAAAGCGAATCATTCCATAAATATGGCCTTTTTTAACTTCATCTCCTTGTTTTAAATCACAACGAATGCGTCTGGCGATCAGTCCTGCAATTTGTGTAAATGCAATAGCACCATGATCTGTTGTCATGACAACAGTATTTCTTTCATTTAAATCGCTGGCTTTATCAAGGGATGCATTTAAGAATTGCCCAGGGTGATAAATAACCTTGTCAACTTTACCATCGTAGGGTATTCTGTTCAAATGTACGTCAAAAACATTTAAAAAGATACTAACTCTATAGCATGTGTGTTCACCAATATTAAAACTCTTTGGAACAGTGACTTCTTGAATTAGAGTTACTTTTCCATCAGCAGGACTTGTTAATAAACCTTCTCGAATTGGGACAACACGTGGAGGGTTTCTAAAAAAATACCCACACCAAACGGTTAAAACGGCACCAAACCAACCAAGAGAACATGATATCAAAGATAACAAAAAACTAATAAGGGCAAAAATGGCCAAAAAACGCCACCCATCTATATAAATCCACTGTGCAAAATGACGATCCATGGTGATGATTTTGTTTAATAAACTTAACTTATTTTACATGGGTTGAATCGGATATCAAAATATATTTTTGAATCAATTTTAAAAAACACAAAAAAATAAAAAATTTTCTAAGATTTTTTTTTTATTTCTGTGTTTTTTGTATAAGAAAATCTATCGAATTTTTTAAGATCTATTTTTTTTCCGCATGCACTCAGAATTAAAAAGACAATAAAATAAACTATGGTGGGTGATGAAGGGATTGAACCTCCGACCTTCTCGGTGTAAACGAGTTGCTCTACCGCTGAGCTAATCACCCTTTTCCTCATTGTAGTAAAATTATTTTATGGATTCAAGTAAATCTTTTAAGTTTTTACTTGGTTGAAATTTAGCAACGTATTTTTCTTTAATAACAATAGGTTCTCCTGTTTTTGGATTGCGTCCTTCGGTTGCAGGTTTATGCTTGACGGAGAATGTTCCAAAACCGACAAGCCTCACCTCTTCTTTATTATTTAAAGCATTGATAATTCCTTCTAACACTGCTTCTAATGCGGATTCGCATTCCATTTTCTTAAGACCAGTTTTACTTGCAACAAAACTGACCAATTCAGACTTATTCATTTTAAAAAATATAACTTAAACCATTAATGATAATATAAATAAATATGATAAATCCTGTCAACTCTCATAAACTCATACCAAAACACACCTATAATTAAAATTTGTTACAATGTTTACATCAAAGATAACTCTTTTAAATGATGAATATTACCGTAGTGACCTTATTTCCAGAATTATTTCCTGGTCCTTTAAATATATCTATCACCAAACGCGCCTTAGACCAAAAGGTCATGACAATTCAAACGGTCAATATTCGTGATTTTGCAAAAGATCGTCATAAAAGTGTTGATGATACTCCTTATGGGGGAGGCGTTGGAATGATTTTGAAGCCTGACGTTGTGTATGATGCAATGGAATATGCAAAAACATTGCATTTAAATAATCCCACATTGATTTTTTTATCCCCAAGAGGAGAAATATTAAAACAATTTCATTTTCAAAATTTATCAATGCGTCAAGATTTAATTATATTGTGTGGCCGTTACGAAGGAATTGATCAACGGGTCATTGATTATTATGTTCATCATCACGCAATGATTGAAATGAGCATGGGTGATTATATTATGACCGGTGGTGAACTTGGAGCGTATATTATAATTGACGGATGTGCTCGTCTTTTACCAGGTGTGTTAGAAAAAACAGAAGCAACATCTATTGAAAGCTTTTCTAATTCACTTTTAGAATTTTCTCATTATACAAAGCCTAGTATATGGATGAATCAATCTGTTCCCGAGGTTTTATTATCAGGTCATCATCAAAAAATTGAAGCATGGCGCAAACATAATGCCCATGAGGTCACAAAAAAAAGACGACCTGATTTGTTAAAAAAATTATGACTTTTTGAGGTTATTTAAGATGATGTTTTTTTAAACACATGGTACAAAACTGCCGCAATAATAACCGCAACAATATGGGCAATTGCAAACAGCCATAGTTCTCTTAAACCCCATTTCACCCCCCACCACAAAAAAGATACAACAGCGGGTCCAATTGATCTTGCTAAATTTAAGGATGCATTAGTAATCGGCCCCGCAATCATAATTAATGTCACAAATGTTGATGCAAGAATGAATGGAATCGTTGGTTTGGAAAAATCATCTCCTGTTGTCCATAACACCACCATGAGCAATACTGTTGTGACAATAACCTCAATTCCTAAACACCCCATCATACTATATTTGTGAGGAGAATGATGTCCAAATCCGTTTAAAGCAATTCCATTGATATTTGAAAAATCTGGCTGGCCAGATACAATCATTGCTATACAAGCAGATGCAGCAATGGCTCCTAAAATTTGAGCAACAATGTACAAAGGAACTCTGATCTTTGGACAATGACCAGTGATACTTAAACATAAAGTGATGGCTGGGTTAAAATGTCCTCCAGATATAGAACCAAAGACGTGGGTGGCTATCAAACAACCTATCCCAAATGACAAAGACACCCCTAAAAGACCAATTGAATTTGATGATATCGCAAGGCTGCCACACCCAATTGCGACTAAAATAAATGTCCCTAAAAACTCCCCAATTATTGCATATAAAATTGAATTATTCACGATTGTAAAATATGAATCATTGATATTAAATAAATAATAAATTACAAGATATTAAGAAATTATTAATATCTTCCATATGTTTTTAAACATTTATAGAGTGGTTTTGATGCGAGGGACTCTATTGGCTCATCCGGCATATATTTTGCAAATTAAAACAAAATATATCTTCAATGGGGTTGTGGTGAAAAAATACCAAGGAATTTCCTTGCTGACGATTATGATATCTTTTTTTTTGTTATTATTTGTTTCTTCATCCGTATTTTTAGTAACATATACAGAAAAAATCATAAAAAAAGAATCCTTAAAAACAGCCGATTCACATATGAAACAACTTATTGTTTTTGTCAAATCATTCATTGAATTAAAAATAAAAAGATTAGAATCATTTGGAACCCTTTTCCAAAAAGCACAAATGTTTCTACCTTATCAAAATTATTTTGATAATCCTTTAATACCTCAAATACTTGTTTCAATGATGAAAGAGGTTGATTCAATAGAATCATTAATTTTTACATCTAACGCCGGTGAAACTTTATGGATATCAAGGAATTTTAATAAAAAATTAATCAGTGATTCAAAAAAAATGATTCCAGACAAAACATGCTTTACTATACGTTATATTGATTTTGATAAAAAAAAGGAAACTGTGTCTTATGTAAATGAAGATTCAAATATTCTACTCAAAGAAAATATCTCAGCAAATGATGTGACTTTTGACGGCAGAACACGTCCTTGGTATACACTTGGCATAGAAAAACAAACACTCTGCTGGTCATCACCTTATCTATATAACTCAAATAAGTATGGTATTTCTTTGACAATACCATTTTTTAAAACAGAAAATGATTTTATGCAAAATAATATATTTGGAACAATATGTATTGATGTTAATATCAATGATTTTATAAGTTTTAAAAACAATTTACTAACATCAGATAGCACAATCTTACTGATGGAAGATAATGGTATTTTGATTGACCAAACGAAGAAATTATCATTATCCAATGATCTTGATAATAAATTATCTATTTTTGAAACCAATACAGGCGAAGCTATTGAAGCTTTTAAAAAATTCAAAAAAGATAATCAAAAAAATGGTAAAGTTATCTTTAACAAAAAAAATTATTTTTATTTTTTTGAATCTCTAGATAATGAAAAAAAATTCCAAAAACCTTGGTTTGTTTGTTTGATTATCCCAGAAACATTCTGGAATTCATTTATCGATAATGCTCAAAAATTTAATATCTTATTTACAATCATATTATTAGTTATCATTTTAACAATTATTACGATTGTTTCTCAAAAAATATCTCATCCTATACATATTATTTCTCAGGATATGAATAAAATTCCAAATTTAGATATTAGCCCTGCGTTATCTCTATTCTCTCCAATTAAAGAAGTCAATATCATTATTGAATCCTTAAATTCTATGAAAATTGGCATTGAAGCATTTTCAAAATATGTTCCTAAAAACCTTGTTAAATCATTATTAATGAGCAATAATTCAGTCGCGATTGAGGGACGTAAAAAAGATATATCCATACTTTTTACGGATATTGAAAATTTTACAGGGATATCAGAGCGCATGGCGCCACCGCATCTATTGACTCATTTATCAGAGTACTTTGACCATTTCGTTCAAATTATCCAAGAAGAACAAGGAACTATTGACAAATTTATTGGTGACAGCGTGATGGCATTTTGGGGCGCTCCATTAGATGATGATATGCATGCTGTTCACGCATGCCATGCTACCTTAAGGCTTATAAAAAAAAATAATGACATGAATATTGAATGGGCCTCTAGGGATAAACCAGAATTTAAGACACGATTTGGATTACATTCTGGAGATATTATTGTTGGTAACATTGGAACAAATGACCGTTTAAGTTATACCGCTATTGGTGATCCCGTTAATTTAGCATCACGTTTAGAAGGAACAAATAAAATTTATGGATCCAAAGTCTTATTAAGTTCATCCATGTTTGACAGCATTAAATATGACTTTGCTTGCAGAATGGTTGATTGTCTGCATGTCAGAGGAAAAACAGAAGGTGTGATGGTGTATGAACTGATTGGCCCTTTACAAGATTATAAAGATCTACCGCGCGTATCCAACCAAGATTTAGAATGGATTGATATCAGCAATAAAGCATTTAATTTATATCAGTCAAGAGATTGGAAAAAAGCCGAAAAAATTTATAAAAGTCTTTTAAAAATTAAAAAAGATGATCCGTTAGTTGAGATTATGCTGAGAAAATGCAAATACTTGATTGATAATCCTCCCGGACAATTTTGGACTCCTGGAGTGCAATTGGATGTGTGAATTTTAGTAACTACTCAAGTTGCCAATAAAGATATAGTTTTTTATACTTCTTATCATATCTTAAAAAATTTTGAATAAAAAAATATCCCCCATTACGGGGGGATTAAAATATATTTTCTTAAACGGGGATGTTTTGATTAGCTGGAATCACTTCAATGTCTAAATCCTTGCCGTGTTTAATATTAAACAATAACAATAAAGGGCTTGCCACAAATATAGACGATAATGTTCCGATAAGCAAAGCAATCATAATGGGGAGTACGAAAGTGGAAATAACATTTCCACCAAAAAAGTACAAGGCAATCACCGACAGCAATGTTGTCAAAACCGTCAATAATGTTCGTGACAGCGTTTCATTAATACTTTTATTCAAGATATCTGTCAGATTATCTTTTCGCATTTTTTGGATATTTTCACGAACACGGTCAAATACAACAATTGTATCATTAATGGAATAACTGGCGGTAATGAGAATAGCCGTAATAGCCGTTTCATTGAATTCCAATGGAAACAGGGAGAACATACCTAAAACAATCAAACAATCGTGGACTAGGGCGATAATTGCGCATAACGCAAATCGCCATTCAAAGCGAACAGCAATGTAAATTAAAATAGCAATCAATGCATAAATAATAGCATAAAAACCTTTTTGAACCATTTCTTTTCCAACTTTAGGGCCTACCGTTTCAATTTTTCGGTATTCAATGGTGGATCCAAGAGTTGATTTAATTTTTTGAATGACGGCTTCTGGGTCTTTTTGTTCTTCGAGTCGAATCAACAAATCATGATGGGACCCGAATTCTTGTAAAGACACATCCCCAATATTAAGTTTTAATAGGGTATCTCTCATTGATTCGATGTTAGGCTTTGTGTGTGTTCGTAGCTCTATGGTCATGCCACCTTTAAAATCAACGCCGTAATTTAATCCTTTAAATAACAACGAGGCTATGATGGTGAGCGTGGTGATAATCACAACCGCAAAGCTTACTTTACGCATCTTGATAAAATCAATCGATGTTTGATTTGGAACTAAGTTTAAAATAGCCATGGTCAATCTCCTTAAATTGGTAAAGAATTTTGGGGTGTTTTATTCCTAAACCAATAGGCAGTCATTAATTTTGTTACCGATAATGCGGTAAACAACGATACGATGATACCAATGATCAAGGTTACGGCAAATCCACGAATGGAACCAGAGCTGAATTCATATAATACCAATCCTCCAATGATGGTGGTCAGGTTTGAATCAACAATGGTGGACATGGCGCGTTTATAACCGGCTTCGATGGCCATTAATGGTTTAAGGCCTCGTCTCATTTCTTCTTTGATACGCTCATAAATTAACACATTCGCGTCTACAGCCATGCCAATTGTCATAGCAATGCCGGCAATACCAGGTAATGTCAATGTTGCTCCCAACAGCGATAGCCCTGAAAATAAAAATATCAGGTTAAAGACCAATGCAATATTGGCAAACACACCAAACAATGAATACCCTAACACCATAAAGACCGCCACCAACACAAATGAATAAATGACCGCCATTTTACCGTGGGCAATAGAATCATTTCCAAGGCTGGGACCTACAGTTCTCTCTTCTACAATTTTAAGAGGAGCCGGCAAAGATCCAGCGCGTAATAATAATGCCAATTGGTGAGCTTCTTTCATCGTAAAAGATCCGGTAATGGAAGCTTGTCCGTTTGGAATAGGATCGTTGACAACGGGAGCCGTGATAATTTTTTGATCCAAAACAATAGCTAATCTTTTTTTTACGGATTTTTTTGTGGCCTCTAAAAATAAACGTGACCCAATATTATCGAATTTGAGTGACACCTGATAAGCTCCATCCCGTTGATCTGATTGCATTTGGGCATCACTTAAGTGGTCTCCTGTCAATAAAACGTCTTTTTTAATAGGGAGGTATTGAACTTTTCCGGGAATACGGTCATCTTGGTATTCTAACCATTCACTATCGGTAGCAATATGTGGTTTAAGATCATCACCAAAGGCAGGATCTCCATCCACCAAACGAAACTCTAATTTTGCAGTTTGACCGATCAGTTTTTTAACTTCTTGAGGATCATCTACGCCAGGCAATTCAACAACAATACGATCAATACCTTGTCTCACTATATTGGGTTCTTTTGTTCCAGACTCATCAACACGACGGCGAATCACCTCGATTGATTGGTCTAAAATTTGTTTATTTCTGATATTTTTTTTATCTAAAGTTAAAGATACTATACATTGTTGGCCATTTAGATGAATATCCAATTGTGAATCAATCTTTCGAAGTTCTTTTTTAAAAATTTGAAAGTCATGATCATTTCTAAAGGAAAACGTAATATCAGGATCAACTGTTCCACTTTTATCATGGCGTAACGTCAAATCAAGATAGCCAATTTTTTTTTGACGAAGAACGGATCTGACGCTTTGCATCATGTGCTTGAGGTAATCTCGCTCAACCGTTTTCAGGTCAACCTCAAATTGAAGGTGTGACCCTCCTTTTAATTCTAACCCTAAATTAACTTTATTTTGCAGCCAAGATGGTAATTTTTTTACATCTATCACATTAGGAAGACAAAAAATAATACCAATAAAACATGTAAAAATAATCATTAAAGATTTTAAACGAGAAACCTCAAACATTTACTCACCTTTTTTTTCTTCAGTGGGTTTTTTATTAGTAAAATTACGACGAATCTGGGGGCGACGATAAGGAGTTTTTCTCATTTTTTCTTTATTCTCACTCGACACTAGCTCCCTAGGTTCTTTTGTCTCAGGAGTATGATTTTTTTTTGGTTGATAAATATCGGTAATTGTTGATTTCAAAACACGAATTCGAACGCTGTCAGAAATTTCTAATAATACTTCTTGATCTCCCAGTCGGTCAATGCGACCAATAATTCCAGATGACGTTAAAACTTGATCACCTTTTTTTAAATTGGCCATCACATCTTTTATTGCTTGGGTGCGTTTTTGTTGAGGCCTGAATACTAAAAAGTACATAACTAAAAAAATCAATGCAATTGGTAATAAAGACATCACATCAAATCCTGGAGATAACTTGGTGTCAGCGTATGCATTTGTAATAAACATTTTATATGTTTTTAATAACCGTTTCCTTATTGTATCAAAATATCAGTAAAATGTATTTTCTTATTCATTGTTATTAACTTATACACTCATACAATTCATCTTCAAAATATGATAAAGTGACATAAATGTTGGCTCATTTTACAAAATGATTTCGGTTATTGTTCCGATATTTAACGAAGAAGGTAATATTTCTGTTTTGCTGAAAAGATTGAATACAACTTTAGCGGCATATAAAAAACCCTTTGAGATTATATGTATTAATGATGGTAGTGTTGATAATTCTTTGTCATTATTGTTAGATCATCAAAAATTGATATCATCTTTAATCATTGTTGATTTTCAAAGGAATTTTGGACAACACATGGCGATTTTAGCTGGATTCGAGCATGCCAAAGGTGAGGTAATCATCACAATTGACGCGGATTTGCAAAATCCCCCAGAAGCTATTCCCGATTTAATTGACAAATTTAATGAAGGATATGATTATATCGGAACCTTTAGAAAACATCGAAAAGACAGTTTTTTTAGAACGTACGCATCTAAGATGATCAATTGGGTCCGTGAAAAAACATCTCATATCCAAATGGTTGATCAGGGATGTATGTTACGTGCTTATGGACGTCATATTATTAAGCAAATCATCAAAACGAATGACCCTTGCACTTTTATCCCCGCTCTTGCCCATCAATTTGCAACGCGTACGATTGAAATTCCCATCGATCATTTTGAACGACACAGTGGTGAATCAAAATACAATTTGTACCGATTAATTCGTTTGAACTTTGATCTTATTACAGGAACATCTTTAGTTCCTCTTCAATTATTCACCATTTGTGGTGGTTTTTTAAGTTTGATGAGTGCAGTTTTGGTTGTCTATTTATTAGCCAGGCGTTTATTGATTGGACCAGAAGTGGAAGGTGTTTTCACATTATTTGCTGTTTTGTTTTTCTTAGTGAGTTTTTTAATTATGGGTGTTGGTATTGCAGGTGAATATGTAGGTCGGATTTTTTTAAATGTTTCAAAAAAACCTCACTATATCATCAAGCATGTATATAAAAAATCCTTTGATGGTGAAAAAGTCATTAAATTATCCTTGGATATGTAATACGTGATTTCCCAAGCATTCTCCAAATTTTTACTGTGTGGTGAATACATTTCAATTTTTGAGCCTTTATCTCTGATTTGCCAGGCTCCTTTTGAAACCGCGATGAGATGGACCAAAATAGACGATTCTTGTTTTGTTATCAATGGTCCAAAAGAACATCATACATATACTCTTCCTATTACAGACATTGATATAAATGATGATTACAGGGGAGTGTTAGAACTTCTTAAAATATACAATATACCTACTTCTATGGGAGCTCAAATAGATATTTTGTCTTCTGTGCCGCAACAGTCAGGGCTTGGGTCATCGGCGTCTTTACTCGTTGCATGTGCCAAAGGTATTCAAGAATTTTATGGAATACCTTCGTCTTCACTCATCAGTTATTGTCAAAAAGCGGAAAATTGGTATCACGAAAAGTCCAGCGGTATTGATGTTATAGCATGTTTTTATGGAGGAACTTTATGCATCCAAGGGCAAGGGCAAGAGCAAAAAATTGATCATCTCCCATTGTTACCACTAAAAGGTGCGATTCTTCACACAGGTACCAGCAAGTCAAATACATCTGATTGTGTTCAACATGTATTAAAAAAACATTCCCCATCATCTGATCTATGGGAAATGGGACGCGCTTATGCATTTGGAATGATTGAATCTTATAAAAATCAATCTATTGGCCAATTTTACAAATATGTAACTATGTATGATGATTTTTTAAGACAATTAGGAGTTGTCCCTCTTAAAGTTCAAACATTTTTGGATACATGGAGACGTTTGGGAGGTGTTGGAAAAATATGTGGATCTGGTAGCATAGAAGGGGAAGACGCTGGGATTGTCATTTTATTGGGAATGGATGATGGTCTCTATGAAGAAATGAGCTTGTTATGTAAGGTATTTGGGTATTCAGTGTTGTAGATGTTGTAAAAAACACACTTTTTATTTTTTTTGAGTGAAAAATATTATTTTTTTAACTTTTTATTAACAATTTCAATTTATTATAAAACATGAAACTAACAAATGGAGCTTTCTTAATGAAGACTCAATCTCTTTTTGCAATGATTGGATGTGTATCTTTGTCATTTGCAACAATACCAGAACAATCTCATGACGCAAAAGATCATTTATCAAAAGCATCAATGTCTGGAAAACACAAAAAAAAATATGGTAAACATTGTAAACATACATCTTATCAAAATGTTACCTCAAAGATTGCTGATGATCTTAATGCAGGTAAACCGGTAGAGGCTGGTTTATATAGTAAAGCTGAGGCAGAACATAAAAAATGTCATAAACAAAAACATCATGGTAAAGATCATAAAAAAGATGATCGCCACGACGTAACTTCTCATGATGCAACTCATAGTGCCATAGATCACCCTATGCCAACAGAACATCCTAAGCCAATAGAACTGCATAAAGCGGAACCTGGAAAAGAAGTAGTAGCATAAGAAAAGTAACAGTTTATCCCTCTGATAAGAGAGCACCTTAATTTTTTTTCTTAAGGTACTCTCTATTTTTTATAAAGCCAAGACGCCATGCAGGCTGTTGGGACCAGCGCTTGTAATATGGACGTTTTGGATGGTATGGATCAGTGATATGTCTGCATCTACGTGGACAGAGTGCATATATGGGCTTTTCCCAAGGATTTGATGATCCTTTTTAGAAGGTCTATCAAAAAGGATCGGCATAGTTTTTCCGATAAATTCCTTATGCATGGACAATTGACAATCTGTAATCGTTTTTTGAACTTCTGCTAAGCGTTCACTTTTGATGTCTTCGGAAATTTGATCCTCATGGATGCTTGCAGGTGTTCCGGGGCGTGAGCTGTATTTAAAAGAGTATGCTTGAGAATATTGAATTGTTTTGATGAGGTTAACAGTTTGATGGTGATCATCATCACTTTCTCCTGGAAATCCACAAATAAAATCTGATGACAGATGAATGTCTGGTCTTTTTTTTCTTAAATTTTCAATAATAGATATGTATTGTTGAACAGTGTGTTTACGGTTCATTTTTTCCAAAATTTTATTGCTGCCTGATTGAACTGGTAAGTGTAAAAATGGCATTAGCATGGGAACGTCTCCATGGGCATTAAATAATTCATCATGCATATCCATTGGGTGAGATGTTGTATAGCGAAGTCTTTGAAGAGATGGAAATGTGTCTGCAATTTCATAAATTAAACGCCCTAAACTATAAGTTTTACCATGATGTTCTCCATGGTAACCATTGACATTTTGCCCAAGCAAATAAATTTCAAAAACGCCTTGATCCATTAGCGCAGAAATTTCATTTAATATATTTTGAACAGGACGAGAATACTCAGCCCCTCGCGTATATGGAACGACACAAAAGGTACAAAATTTATCACATCCTTCTTGAACTGACACAAATGCACTTTTGCTAGAAGCCTGGGGAGCAGGTAAATGGTCAAACTTAACCTCTTCTGGAAAATCAATGTCAATGGTTCGCTTTCTATCATTTAATTGATGCAACATTTCAGGTAAACGGTGATAGGTTTGCGGACCAAATACCATAGATACGTAAGGGGCTTGAGAAAAAATTTCATTTCCCAAAGCTTGCCCTACGCACCCACCAACGGCAATTCTCATGCCAGGGTTTTCATTTATCTTGGTTTCATTGAGACGCCCCAAATCAGAATATAATTTTTGTTCTGCCTTTTCACGAATATGACAAGTATTTAAAATGACAAGATCTGCTAATTTGGGTTCACTTACCATTTGGTACCCGTGAACTTTCAGTAAATCCAACATTCTATCACTGTCATAGACATTCATTTGACACCCATAAGATTTTACGAAAACCGTTTTCATCGATTATTACCCTATTACTTGTTTCATGGATTTTTTCATAGCCATGGTTTGTTGACGTTTACCACGACCGGTCATCCCAAGCCCTGTATTTTTTGCAATACTGCTGCGATGGCGGGCGTAATTTGGTGCAACAGCCGGATAATCCGACGGCAGCCCCCAACGTTCTCTATAATCATCTATAGTCATATTAAACTTTTTTAGATGTCTTGTTAAAACTTTTAGTTTTTTTCCATCCTCCAAACAAATTAAACAATCATCTTGTACAGACTCATCGATAGGAACCGCTGGAATAAGGGGGCCATCGTGGCGAATAACACGTGTGTGTTTAGCAACGTCATGAACGGCATAAAAAACTTTTTTCACGATATCTGGTATATCATCAAGATTAACGGTATGGTTTGAGACATAGCCACCGACAATATGACCAACAACGGGCAAAATATCTTTTGAATTTTGATCAGCCACGTGAAACTCTCCTAATAAATTTTAATTCATGTATATATAAAATCTTTTCTAAGAATATATGTCAAGTTAAAAGCTATTTATTACGGGGCAAACATACCTTAATTTTATTTAAACCGTGATAGTAGTGATTGTACAAAGATCCTGAAAGACAAGAAAGGCGAGAAAATTAAATAATTTCATCATGTCAATTAAACATTTATTGAATTGTGTCAATAAAATTCTTTGTGCGTAGGCCCTGTTATCCACTGGGATTTTTGTTGTGTTTACTTTTTTAAAAATGTTAAAATGAAAATTATGTATTTCAAAATATTTTTATGACTATTTTAAAAAAAATATCCTTCCTTATACTTGTTTTTTTAAGCTATGGTGAGGTACAATCATCTCAAAAAAAATTTGCAAGATTGGTCTTGTTACGTTCAAAATGCACCAAAAAAAGATTATTTACCACTAACTTATGTGGGACCAGGACAATTTAATCCTGAAGCCATAAAACAATTTTTCACGGCAAGCGGCTTTGAAACTGACCAGATTTCGTATAGTCAATTTCTTCCTGATGCACAACAACAATATGACCAGGAATACTCAATATCTTTTTTGACAAAAAAAGATACTCATAATACTCAAGGAATATTATTCATGAGTATGTATCCTCTAACTAAAGATTATAACTATAACATATTTAAAACAAATAACATCGCAGATTTTTTTAATTCTGATGTATCAAAAAAATTATTTGATCATCTATATAATCGTCATCATGTAAGAGAGTTTTTTTTATTTTCTCGTATACCAGGTCACTGTCTTTTAGCCAAAATCTCAAATTCTGATAATAATTTGCTTAATAATTTTAAGATCACTTTTTATGATTCTCTTAAAATTCATGATAATGTGCATAAACAAACAAATGTAGATAACTCTTTGACGAGCATTGCAACAAATTTACAATTAGAAAAGACAACGTATATTTTAGGACAACAAAATATGTATGGCTCTATTTTATTCAATGGAGATTGCATGTCATGGTCTTTACATAATTTATTTGTGGCATTGAAATATGGTAATCCACTTGAACGATTAGAGTCATATCAAGAATATGAATCTTTAAATTTCATCAGGCAGGAATGTTTTGTTAAGGTTTCAAAAGAATATAAACTATACCTGTATATCTCTCAATTTTTAACAGATTATATTAGTATTTCCCCCATCCAACACATAATCGCATGCCATTTTTGTGAGCATGCGTCCCCTGGGGGTTCTTTGTAAAAAACCCATTTGAATCAGGTAAGGCTCAATCACATCCTCCAAGGTATCACGTTCTTCAGATAAGGCAGCGCTGAGGGTATCAATACCCACAGGCCCGCCGTCGTAATGTTCGTACATAATTTTTAAATAGCTTATGTCTTGTTGATCCAGCCCCATTGGATCAACGTTTAATTTATCCAAAGCAAAACACGCCAAATCTAAATCAATCCCGTCTTTTTTTTCATGTTTAAGAAGAGTCCAATGGTCACGAACACGCCGAAGCAATCGGCCCGCAATACGAGGTGTCCCCCGGGACCGTTTGGCAATTTCCTCACATGCTTGTTGTTGGATGGGTGTTTTGAGTAACGATGCCATTCGGTGAATAATCAATGCCAGCTCATCGATGGTATAGAACTGCATACGAAGAGGAATACCAAAACGTTCCCGAAGAGGTTGGCTCAGTAACCCGCACCGTGTTGTTGCTCCAACGAGTGTAAAAGGTGCTAAATCAATGCGGATTGATTTGGCACCCGGCCCCTCACCAATCATAATGTCCAATTTATAATCTTCCATGGCGCTGTATAAAATTTCTTCAACCACTTTATTAAGACGATGAATTTCATCAATAAACAAGACGTCGTGGGCCTTTAAATTGGTCAGTAAAGCTGCCAAATCCCCTGATTTTGTCAGAACCGGACCAGACGTTAGTTTTATCTGAACACCCAATTCAATGGCAATAATTTGAGCAAGGGTCGTTTTCCCAAGACCGGGTGGACCATGCAACAACACATGGTCTAATGGTTCCTGACGTTTTTTAGTGGCCTCTATGTAAATTTTGAGGTTGTTACGAACGGACTGCTGACCTGTGAAGTCTGCCAAAGACCTTGGGCGAAGTGCACGGTCTTCCGTTGATTCAGCTATATCTTTCACAATTGATGGTTGTTTCATTGCCTCAATCACACTTATTGAATCACCATTTGATCCTGACTCAACATAGCATAAATAGATGGAAGGTCGACACTTTCACACGTAGTGCCATAAACATTAAATGTTCCTATGTCATTGGTTTGAACCTCAAAGGCTACTTTAAATGTACCCCCCTTCACAGGAAAGGCGACCATCAAACGATCATCATAGGTTTCAGTCCATGACACCGCCGTCATATCAAGATGATTAGGCAGAGTTGTGACAGGCATGAGCCCCGCCGACAGTGCTCCACCAAAATCCTGGGTTAAAATCATGTTTGTTTCTGGAAAAGGAGATTGAATTTTTCCCTCCACGACCATAATCAACCGTTGATTGGGTTTTAATTGGTTGATGTGAATGGGGCGTCCTTCTAAATCTAAAATCTGACGGGTCATCGTCATGGACGAATACTTTGGAGTACTCATAGGGTGATTTGAATGGCCATAAGCTTCCAGATAAAAGTTTGTCTCTTGAGCTGAATAATTAAAACATTTCCACGGATAACCATCTTTCATCATCATCGATGTATTTTTTTCACCATGGGTGCAATAAGGTGATAATTGCATTAAAGTAGCCATAGTTTTAGTCGACAATCTAGATATATCGTAACTTAGCAAGGTTTTTAATAATCCTTTGAAAAAGCCATCATGATCCTGTTTATTAGATAAAATATTTAAACAAATTTGACTTAAATCATCAATTGACAGATTTTGACAAGATGATTTTAATTGGTCTTTAGCAATTTTTAGTTTGTCTTGATCATTTAATTTTGAATAAATCACCACGCAATAGGATAACGACAGGGGGTCAATAATCTGTGGTCGCATCTGATCCAATTTATCCATTAAATCTAAAACATTCATTTTTCCATGTTCCAATAAAACATCATACATATCGAGTGTAGCATGAGTCTTATTTTGTTTTAATAATGTTTCGTTATTCACAGACCTTTTCAAAAAATCTAAGGCATTACGAAACATTTTTTCTGGTATGAATAGCACAGAGTCGGGGTGATGCTGTTTTAAAAATGAGATAAACTTGACAAAATACGATGTTAAACATGCATCAGAAAGTGAGTTTTTCCACAAACCCATTCCTCCATCAAAATTTTGGAATTCACATAGTGACGGTATGATCTTAGATTGTAATTCATCAAAACGATCGCGCATTGCATACCCAAACGCCTGTGACAGGAGTTGTTCTAAACATGCGTGTGGATATGAGAATAATTTTTCAGATATGGCGTAGAATTTACCAGAGAAATCTTCATCGAAATGGCCTTGGACTTTGAGATTATGTAAAGATAAGTCTTTAAAAATGTCTTGGATGGACTTGTTGTATAAAGGAAATCCTTGATTGTTAGGGGTTAATGGAATGGATACTTTATGTGTTTTTAGAACTTGGGGGCCTTGGGGACGAATCGTTAATGTGTTTTGTTGTGTTATCACATTTTGATCATCAAGGGTCAGACGTGCTGTCAATTCAAATTTTCCTTCTTTTAAATCATTTAAAGGTACCATGATATTTTTATGTTGAGACGTACACAATGAGATTTTTTCTGTTAACAGCTCTTTACGGCCTAATTT
>JBIKYJ010000020.1:0-12549 GCA_044355315.1 Alphaproteobacteria bacterium
AGCAGCAAATAGAAAATCTGACGAATGACGTAAATGCAAAGGCTAAGCAAATACAAGATCTGCAGAAGGATCTCGATACAAATAAGCAGACAATACAAGAGCTGAAGAGTGATCTATTAAAAGTAGAAGATTTTAAAAAAAAAATTATCGGTGTAAACGAAAAAATTTTAGAGACCGTTGATGATTTAAGAAAAAGAAAAGATGATATAAAAGATTCTGAAGAGAATGCAAGTTATTTTATAAAAAAATTGCGTGAAGATGTCAGCGCAATTGAGTATATTGAAACTAATGAACAGAAAATATTAAAAAAAGAATTAGATACTTTTATTAACAAATATGATGAATCCAAGAAAAAATTTAAAGATGACGAAGGCAGAATATATAGAAAATTATTAACATATCAAAAATTAATTTGGAAACTCGACACAGATAAAGATATCCAATCGACATTAGAAAATATTAAGAAATCAAACGAATCTATGATTGAAATTTTTAAAAAAGAAAAAGAATATTTCGAAGGTCTAATAAGATCAAAACCTAACGTGACGAAGACGTTGGATACACTAAAAAATACCCGACCAGGTTGGTTAAGAAGGAGATTCATCGGATCGACGACACCTCAACAACAAGGGGATCAAAAAACAGAACAAGAATTCACAATAGAACAAAAAGAGAATAATTCTCAAACAGATGAGTTTTATAATTATAGTCCGAAGATGTCGAGAGAACAGACATCTAATTCAATTAAGAAATATGAAAGCGATATTGAAGAACATAATTTAATTAACAAATATGAAGATAGTAAAGAAAATAGTTTTTAAGCCCCTTTTGGCACTGCTAATAAAATCACTAAAAATAATATTACCAATTATAGCCTAAATCAAAAATAGAAGAATAGATCAGGTCTATTATCCCCGTGACAACGGGGATAATGTATATGATAATGGGCAATTTAAAAAAAAGATAACAACCGTTAGATGGTATTCATCTTTTTTATATTTAAATGCATTGAGATCCAATATCCAGGCGATGTTATTATTTTTTTAGCACATAGATAGTCACACTTATTGAAAAAAATTACTCAGATCAAATCAATGCCAAAAAGTCTTCTTCTGTTAAAATGGGAATATTTAAATCCATTGCACTTTTTAATTTTGATCCTGGATTGGCACCACAAATTAACAGATCCACCTTGGATGACATAGATGATGCAATCATTCCCCCTTTATTTTGGATATTTTTTTTGGCTTCTAGGCGTCCCATAGATTGAAGAGTCCCTGTCAGTAAAACAGTTTTTCGGCTGAAAAAATGATCCTGGTCAATCACATCAGGAATCACATGGATGTGACTGATCACATCGGTCATCATGCATTGGTGAGCGTCATCGGTTAAAAAATCAATGATGTCTTTTTCAATGTTGGCG
Organism: Alphaproteobacteria bacterium; assembly: GCA_044355315.1. Classification (GTDB taxonomy): domain Bacteria; phylum Pseudomonadota; class Alphaproteobacteria; order JALRGP01; family JALRGP01; genus JALRGP01. The sequence goes on from JBIKYJ010000020.1 coordinate 1,424, forward strand.
CCAATGCCTTCAATATGAACCAATTGTTTTAAATTTAAAAATGTATCCAGATTTTGGCAATACCGTGATAATAACACAGCCGTCATAGACCCCACCTGGGGAATACCCATGGCATATATAAACCCAGATAGTGGAATGATTCTTGATTGATCAATCGCATCTAACAGATTTTGAACAGACATTTGCGCAAAGCCTTCCAATTGTTCCAAGTCTTTCTTATGATTTTTTAATTTAAAAATGTCTGCAAAATTTTTAATGTATCCCTTTTTATACAAAATTTTGATGTTTTTATCTCCAAGGCCTTCGATATTAAAAGCTTCCTTTGAAACAAAATGACACAGTCTGTTCAGCGCTTGTTCTTCACAATGAAACCCGTTGGGACAACGTACCATCACGCCATTGTTGTCTTTGACAACCAATGTTGCGCACGACGGACAATGGGTTGGAAACACAAAAGGGCGGGAATCTGTGAGGCGGGCACTGGGCACCATAGAGACAATTTTTGGAATCACATCGCCGGCTCTTTTTAAAACGACTTGATCTGAAATTCTTAAATCTTTTCGTTTAATGTCATCTTCGTTATGAAGGGTTGCCCTTGAAATGGTGACTCCATGCAATGTGACCGGTTCTAAAATAGCAACGGGAGTAAGCACACCTGTTCGCCCCACCTGAATGATAATATCCAACAATGTTGTGTGTGCAGTTTTTTCCATAAATTTATGGGCAATGGAATAACGTGGTGCGCGGCCAATGATGCCTAGTCTATCTTTCAAACTAAGGTCGTTGACCTTATACACGACGCCATCAATTTCAAAGGGTAAATCATATCTTTTTTTATGTAAATTTTTATAAAATAATTCCAAATCATCATATGAGGTGCATAATTGATGCAAATCCGACACATGAAACCCAAATTCCTTGACTTTTTTTAAAATATCATTTTGGGTTTTAGGTTGATGATCTAAACATCGCATGTAATAGGCAAAAAAATGCAGTGGACGTTGGGCGGTTAAAGATGAATCTAATTGCCGTAAAGACCCGGATGCGGCGTTACGTGGATTGGAAAATGGTTCCAACCCGTCGTAGATACGTTTGTCATTGAAATCACGAAATTCTTGAATGGTCATATAGACTTCCCCTCGGATTTCTAAATCATGGGGATAATCACCTTGTAATTGCAATGGAACATCGTAGATAGTTTTGGCATTATTGGTGACGTTTTCTCCTTCTTTGCCATCACCACGGGTCAAAGCCAACATTAAGGCGCCATTTTGGTAATACAGTGACAAGGACACACCGTCAATTTTGGGCTCCGCCATCAGGGGAATAAAGTCCGATCTTTTTAAAAAATTTTGAATACGTTCAATGAATTTTTTTACGTCCTCAAATGAAAAGGCATTGTTTAAAGATAACATGGGAACTTTATGTTGGACTTTTCGAAAATCATTTGGAACAGGCGATCCAATTCTGTAGCTTGGGCTGTTTGGTTGCCTTAAATCCGGAAAACGTTTTTCAATCTCGTCATTTTGACGTCGCAGATCATCATAATCCTCATCTGAAATCTCAGATTTATCCATGTTGTAATATATGTGATCATAATGGGCAATTAGCTTGGCCAGTCTTTTGAGTTCTGCTTTGGCTTCATCTTTGGTCATGGTTCAATAAGTCTTTAAAATGATTGAATTTGTTTTGTGAGCATATCTAAACATTTATCTTCAACTTTTACAAATAGATCTAAACGTATTTTTTTACCAAAAAATGCCATCATGTCTTGGCGTGCCTTTGATCCAATATCTTTGATTTTACTGACGACAATGCGTTTATGGGTATCCTTTGGAACCACGATACATTGATGAATGGATATCATATCATCCGTTTCATCCCATTTTTCATGTTCAACGTAAGTATGATATGGCAATTCATGATCCAATTGAAAAAATAATTGTTTACGTGTCATCTCGCATGCCAAAAAATGGCTGGGCATATTGGTCAAATCATCTTTGTCAAACACAAAGGCACCTGGGCTTAGCAAACTCTTGATATGCTTGATCAAAGCATCGATCCCATCTTTTTTAAGGGCACTGATCATAAAAATGGGCGCATTAAAATGAGATAATTTTGATGCCCACTTCAATAATATGTCTTTAGGAACCAAATCAATTTTATTAAGGACAAGGATAAGGGGAGATGCGATGTGCAAATTTGACAGTTTATAAACAATGCGATCAAGATCTGATTTTGCAATATCAATTAAAAAAACGACAATCTCCACGTCTTTAAATGTAGACATAGCTATATCTAAAATGGCTTTTTCAACTGTTCGTTGGGCCTTAAAAATACCGGGTGTATCCAAAAAAATCATTTGATGAGGATCGTCGGTCACAACGCCCAAAATACGTCCACGTGTTGTTTGAACCTTTGGCGAGACAATGGATATATTTTGCCCAACCAGTGCATTCATTAAGGTTGATTTACCGCTGTTAGGTTCACCAAATAACCCAACCCAGCCACAATATTTTTTTATGTTATCATTCATTTTATATATTTGAAACCTCAGTTTAATTTACTGTACCAGATTCATCTAGATCATCCCATCCAAGTCAAAAAAACTAATTTGATGACAAGATCATATTTTTTATATCTTTTATTTACGGTGCTATGTTAAAATAATTTTATGATGAGAGAAGTTATTTTTTTAAAAGAAGTAAATTTATGAAAAACCTTAAAATAATGTTGATGCTGTCAGTTGCATCATTATCACTGGCACCTGTTGTCCTATGGGATGGAGGAGGATTATATGGTGTTGGATTTGAATCACTATAAAGAATCTATTTTTAGTGAAGAATTTAATTTTGAAAGAGGGTTTCTCACGGAGAATCAAATTTTACATGGAAGAAATAAGAAAGAACGTAAAAACAAAGATAAATATGAACAAGATTTTTTTAGCTTTGCAATACCAGAGTTTATAAAATCATATAGACAATATAAATAATTTTATAAATGCAGAAAAGGATTATCAAAAATTCGAATGGTATGAATCGTGGATCATGGACAATGCAAAAGAAAAGCTTGCGACTTATAGGTTAGAACAAAAAAAAATCAGTGAATTAAAATCAGTTGTCAATAACCTTATCACAAAACATAATAATATGTCAAAAAAGATAGGAAAACCACATTCAGAGATGTACCCGTTTGACCCTAGTTGGACATTGAGTGATTTAGAATCTCATAGGGAACAATTAGATATTAAAATTAATGAGATGGAAAAAGAATTACCACAAAAAAAAGAAGAAGAGGAAGAGGAGAAAAAAACACAAACAAAGAAGAAAAAAAATAAAACCACGGCTATAGAAAAACAATCTACTCCGACGTATACTGTAAAAAGTAACAATCATCTTACAACACTTGCAACTCAAACAGACAATGCTTCGTTGGCAAAAATGGCAACTTTTTTTGACAAAGAAGGTTTGCCCTCAACCTCTATTGGTTCACAAGATAAATATATAACAAAATCTTCTAATTGTTACATGTTTTATGTGAATAAAAGTGCAGATATAGGGTTTAAATTTTCATTACCGAATGAACATCAAAGTGTTGATTTTTTAGGATTTGGACAGCACATTAAAAATAACTTTAAACAGTACACTGATAATTTGTCAAAAGTGGCGGTTACATTTGAGATCAATCTTTTAACAAACTTAAAAGGACAAACCATCCAGCCATTGATTGACAAAGCAGATAGAGTTATAGATTTGACATACTTGGAAAAACAATTAAACGATTTTGATGCAATTCAGCAAAATGTCATTCATGCAATTTTTCATAGTATGCAACGCGATTATCATGATGTGTCCCAAAAAGGTTCAGACACCATTGAAATTACTGACTTAAATAATGCTCGCCTGGGTATAGAAACCTATCAGAATCGTCATACATTTAACGGCTTTGGTAATATCAATCAATTCATTGTTGTTGATCTTCCAAAGAAAGACTTTAAGCAAGGTAGCAATCTTTATTTTGATTACACAAAAAACGGAGAATTAAAATTTCTTGGAGCTGGACACCAAAACCTGAAAGACACAACAAAACTTGTTCCCTATAGAGACATGAATAACTAAATGACGATAAAGAAGAAAAAATAATATAAAGTGTCAAAGACCTGGGCTAAGGCTCAGGTCTTTTTTTTTATTTGATAGCGATCCTAAAATAAATCGGATTGTTTTGAGTAAAAAGGTATGTTTAGAGAAACTCCCTTTAAGAAAAAAGCACCCCTTTCTATCAATAGACATCAGTTAACTATAGGTGTTTTTTAAGAATGGTTGAGAAATATCCAACACGATTGTCAAAACAATCTAATTATGAACTTACAGTAATTCGATTATTTAAAAATTTTAAGGTAAAGTGAGATATTGAATTTCATTTAAAATGCTTATTACCATGTTGACACATACTAATAAAGTGTCTTTTTTAAGAAAATTTTACAATAAAGCTTTGGAAAAATCCGATTCAAAAAAAACGTATTACATGATGTATCTTATTTCTTTTTTAGAGAGTTCTATTTTTCCTTTGCCTCCTGATTTACTTATGATTCCTATGATTTTGTCCAATAAATCCAAGGCTTTTTCCATTGCGTGGTGGGCAACCATTTTTTCGGTCATTGGTGGTGTGGTTGGGTATGGAATTGGCTATGGGCTGCTTCATCTAAGTGAATGGATCATCGCAACGTATCATTTAAATGTCCACTTAGAACATTTTCAACAACAATTTGCAAAGTGGGGTTTTTGGATTATTGCTTTAAAAGGATTAACACCTATTCCATTTAAATTAGTCACCATTGCAAGTGGTATGGCGCATTACGCCTTTTGGCCTTTTTTATTGGCATCATTCATTGCGAGATCATTTAGATTTTATATCTTGGCATTTTTGTTATGGAAATTTGGTGATAAAGCGAAAATATTTATTGAAAAACATTTAACTCTTGTATTTATCTTGATAATGGTTGCCTTGATTGTTGGGGTTATCATGGTTAAATTTATATAATTATTACGAAAAAGAACGAAAAAAGATCAGACTTTGACTTGGATTAATTCGTGAATGATACCATAGCTTTTGATTAAATTTGAAAAAAATTTAATCAAAGTGAATGGGGTGTGTTAAAGTTAACTATGGGAAGGCATTGACGTCAAAAATGCTATAATCGCATTTTAAAAATATGAACTTTATTCGTGACTGTCGCGCTCATCATCCAGTTATCGCTGCAATTGACTTAGGAACAAATTCTTGTCGTCTATTAATTGTTCGTTTAAACGTGGCTGGTGAGCGTTCCAATTTTTTAAGAATATTTTCCAAAGCTTTACCTTGGAAAGTCATTGATTCTTATTCTCGCGTGATTCGCTTGGGAGAAGGACTTCAGCACACGCCATTATTGTCAGAAAATGCCATTGAACGTGCCATTGAATCATTACAAATTTGTAAAAAAAAGCTAGATCGATATTCTATTTCAAAATTAAGAGTTGTTGCTACAGAAGCCTGTAGGAGGGCTAAAAATGCAAACATATTAATTGATAGAGCTAAAAAAGAATTGGGGTTATCAATTGATATCATTGATGCGAAAGAAGAAGCACGCCTGGCACTGCGTGGGTGTTCCGCTGTATTAGATCGTCGTTTAGAGTATTCTATCATTTTTGATATTGGAGGAGGTAGTACCGAAGTTAGCTTTATACAAAAATTAAATAAAAAAAAGGGGGCAATACCACTATTTGACGTCATTGATTCCGTGTCATTACCTCATGGTGTTGTCACATCAAGCGAGGCTTTGGCTCAAGCTATAGATATCAAAGTTGCACAAGAAGATTTATTGAATTCTGTGCAAAATATCTTAAAAGAGTTTTCACTCAAACATCACATTCAAGAACATATCAATAATCAAAATATTCAAATGCTTGGAACGTCTGGGACTGTTACAACTCTTGCGGCTATTCATTTCGGATTAGTTCAATACAGCCGAAAAGCCATTGATGGAACCGTCTTAAATACATCATCTTTTTTAAAAGTCATTGATAATGTTTTAGCTATTAAAGAAACCGATGAACTTCATCCATGCATTTCACCTAATTTTTTAGAATATGCAATCACAGGATCTCTCATATTAAAAGGTATTTGTTTGAATTTACCGGTTGATAAAATACGCGTTGCTGATCGTGGTGTTCGAGAAGGTGTATTAAACGATTTGGCTGCAACTATTTAACTCAAAAAGGTAAAAGCAGATTTAATCCCATGAATGATATTTTGAATAGCAAGTGCTGCCAATATAATGCCGCATACTCTAATTAATACATTAATACCAGTAATCCCAAGTTTCATCAATAAGCGCCCACCATACATCATACCTACGTAAGTCATTCCAATGACAATCAAAACACATGCAAATAATATGATATAAGCAAACCATCCAATTGATTCAGATTGTTGTAACAAAACAACCATAGATGTCAATGACCCTGGTCCTGCAATTAATGGAATAGCTAAAGGAAAAACTGAAACATCTTGTCGTTTTCTGGCTTCTTTGGTTTCTTCTTCGGTGGGGCCGTGATGTTGTCCTTCTTTGGCAATAACCATATCAATGGCGGCGAGTAATAATAAAAATCCGCCAGCAATTTGAAAGGCACCTTTTGAAATTCCCATAGCATCTAACAACGAGTCTCCAACGATGCCAAATGATAATAATAATATAATTGAAATCAGACATGCTCTTTTAGCAATACGTTGTTTTTCTGTTGCATCTTCACTTTTAGTAAGGGTAATAAAAACTGGGACTGCTGCAATTGGGTCAATCACGACAAACAACGTCATAAAAGCTTGCCAAAAAAATTCCGTCATTTTTCAAACCTTTTAAAGAATTTGATAAATATCATAGAAAACGCACCATTTCCCAAAATATTAAACATTGTAACAATAGGGTCAAATAAAATGTAAATTCCACTAATTAACGATAGCATATCCGGAGAAAAGCCTAAATATTTCTCCAAAATAGGAAGCATAATCAAAACTCCACCTCCAGGAACTCCAGCAACAGCAAATTTATTCAAAACAAAAAAAATTGCAAATACGAAAAAGTTCAAAAATGATACATCAGGCAAACCAAAAGAGACCCTTAAGGCTAGTGCAATAATGATAATTGAAAAACAATCTCCAATTAAATGAATATTAGAACTAAGAGGTAAGATGGCACGAACAAGTGGCGATGATGTATTTTTTTCACATGCCATAATGGTAGATGGCAACGATAATGCGCTGGAGGCTGTCGTTAAACCAGATAACATAGCTGGACACATGTGAGATACAGCTTTGAAAGTTTTTTTAATAGCCCCGCAACCAACTATATACATGATAAAAATATAAAAAAAACAGCTAGAGATAATAAAAATTAAAACTTTAAAGTAATTTTCAAAAATGAGGGCCAATGTGTTTTCGTGGGCCATTTTTAAGGCAAAGCCGAAAATAAAAATGGGGATGGTTGGACTTAATATTTTTTCTAAAAAAAATTTAATTATTTGATTAGACTTTTCGATAAAAGAATCACGTTTATGTTTGAAAAAATAATTCCCCAAGACAAAAAAGATTATCGTACTTAAAAAAGCATGCTCATTTTTAAACATTTTTGGAATAGACAAAAGAAAAGTCGGTTCTAAGTGATATGATTCTTGAACAAGAGAAAAATGCATTTTTTTTAAAAAAAATTGACTAACGCCATAAGATGTCATTGTTGCAAAAAAATTTGATCCAATAATAAATATCACAAAAAATATGGCAAAACGAAAGGCATTGGAACCCAATTTTTTTAAGCTGGTCAATAAAAATATGCTCATAATAAATGGCATAAGCAATAAAAAAAGATCCTTTAAACACAAACTAACACTTAGAAAAAATGATTTTATATGAATTGGAATGAGAGGATGTCCCCAAAAGGCTATCAAGAGTGCTGTTAAAATTGACAGTAAAAAAAACAAACCGCTTGACCAATTATACTTTTCAATAGTTTACTATTTTTATTACAAAACAGATAACTATCTGTGTGGTTTTATGAGCTCGTACAGGGACAAGTGCATGAAGAAATTCTTGATTGTATGAAGAGAGTTTCATATTGTTTAAATCCTTTTCTTTTTGGATAAGAATCACATGCATTGTCTTGATTTGTAACATAAAATTTTTAATAATGTTGAGCATAGACAATTAGATTAATAGACTTTTTTCGAAACTCATTGTCTGATAAAGTCTGCATTACTCATCATTTTTAATAAAATTTTAATACTTTCCACCTAGAATACTAAAAAATACATAATATGAAAAGTCTTATGAGGTCTTTAGACAAACTTATTCGTTATCAAAATTTTTTAATTGATCAGGCTAAAAATAAATTATCAACAATTGAATGTCATATTCAAAATGCTCATAACACATGTTTATCTTTAAAAGATTCATTAAATCAAGAAATCCATCAATCATTTTTTTGTGTTGGAACTGCTCAAACTTTTCAAAGTTATTATGAGTATTTACAACAAAAAATTAAAATTCTTCAAGACAAAAAAGAAGACCTGATCAAAGAAAAAATGGTAACAACTCAATGTTTGAAAAACCATATTTTTACCCTTAAAAGGTATGAAAAAATTATGGATATCCAAGATGAAAAAGAATTGGAAGAGTTACAAAAAAAAGAAAGACGTATATAAATTATACAAAGCCTTCCAAAAGAAATGACCACCGATACCACGTCGACGTCCCAAGTCTTTTCAAAAACATTGGCCCATTTAAAACTCCGTGAATAAAAATGCGCATCAAGGTGTGATGGGTGGATTGTGATTCATACTCACCAAACACACTGGGGCTGACAAAAGGGACCCCATAACGGTGAGCTTGTAATAATATGCGTCCTAATTTTATAACATCCTTAAGGCCAACATTGAGTCCTTGACCAGCTAACGGATGGTAATGGTGGGCAGCATCCCCGATTAAAATGGTTTGCTTTGGATAACATATATTTTTTTTTGCAAAGACGCCAATTAATGGATACTCTTTGACGGGAGTTATGATCCTCGAAGATCCTAAGTGATCTCCATGGTGAACCAAAGGGCTCGATACAGAAGAGCAGATCACTACCCCACTGTGGTTGGAGTCTTTAAGTGGTAATGTGGCAATAATATGTTCTTTATCAAAAATTTCATAAGCTTTTTTACCATGGAGATGATCATGTTCAATATGGTAGGTCCGCGCAACCGATTGGTAATCACGTTTTAAAATATCTATGTTTACATGGCGTCTAACTTTGGAGTGGCAGCCATCAGCCGCAATCAGTAATTGCCCAGATAAAAGTTGATAATTCTCATAATTACGTTGGATGATATGATCTTTTGCAAGGGATTGTAATTGATGTTTCAGGTCTTTAAAAATTACCATCTTGGCAATATAAGGGTGATAGGTATCGTAACAAGATGATACTCCTTGAGAGCGATTCTCTATCACAATGCTTTTGACATTGCTGTTATCAAAAGATAAACCTAACGAGGTTAAAAAATGAACATGCGTACGGTTGATGAATAATGTGCGAACATCATCATCCTGACAAGAAGTATCAAAAATGACAAAAGGTATGTCATTTTTTTTTAAAAATAATCCCATACATAGACCAACAATACCACCACCCACAATAATGATCGGATATTGCCCCATACCCATAGAGGTTTAATCGATATTTTGGAAAATACGCCCAAATCGCCCTTGAATTCCAAAAGGCCAATCCCATGGCTCAAATAAGCTAGATGTAGTTGAGAAAAAAATGAATTTAGCTTGTCCCACAATAAAATCTTTGTGAATAAAACCAACTTCTTCTAAGTATCTTGAGTCTTTGGAGGCATCACGATTATCTCCCATGAAAAAATAATGCTCAGGTGGAACAATAACGGGTCCAAAATTGTCTTTTTCTCCGCTACCAAAAGGCAAAATTTTTAAAATATGGTGCTCAAGTCCATTTGGCAGCGTTTCAATAAATTGATGGACAGCTAAGGTCTTTCCAGTTCTGTAATCGGTGTACATGAAATCCTCGATTTGACGAAGAAGAAGAGGTTTTCCGTTAATATATAAGTGTCCTTCAATCATTTGAATGGTGTCACCAGGAAGACCAACAAGACGTTTGATATAGTCTTTCCCTGTTTTTTTCATAATTCCTAATGTTTCAAGAATCATGCCGCTCCAATCATCTTCGGGGTCCTTCGGGTGGTTAAATACAACAACGTCACCTCGTTCTAGTTGGGAAAATCCCATGCGTCCTTTTATGACAGGTATACGAAAAGGCAATTAATAACGACTGTATCCATAGCGAAATTTATCAACAATTAAAAAATCTCCCACTTGAAGAGTTGGAACCATAGAGGATGTGGGGATTTTAAATGGTTTATATAAAAATGTAATAAACAATAATAATAAGATAATAAAACGCCCTAAACCATGGGTTTGGCTTTTAAAAAACACTTTTATTTTTTCAGACAGATAAGTCATTTCAATTAAAATTATATTATTTTGATTAACCTTATTTTAGCACAAACAAATATGATACGATGAAATACAATCATTTCACTCACTTTATTCATGAGCGCAATCACATTATTGACTAAAAATCCGGTCTACAAGCCTTTTCATTACCCATGGGCTTATGAGGCATGGGCAATACAACAGCGTCTCCATTGGTTACCAGAAGAAGTACCTTTATCGGATGACATCAAAGATTGGCATTGGAAATTAACGGATGGAGAAAAAAACGTCCTGACACAAATTTTTCGTTTTTTCACCCAATCTGATGTTGAGGTTAATAATTGCTATATGCAATATTATGGTCGTGTATTTGAGCCAACAGAGGTCAAAATGATGTTGGCATCTTTTTCAAATATGGAAACCATCCATGTAGCTGCTTATTCTTACCTGTTAGATACCATCGGCATGCCAGAGATTGAATATCAGGCCTTTCTGAAATACCAAGAAATGAAAGATAAATGGGAATACTTGCAACATTTTGCCAAATCAAAAGAAAAAAAAGACATTGCAAAAACCCTTGTTATGTTTGGCGCTTTTACTGA
>JBIKYJ010000064.1:0-5458 GCA_044355315.1 Alphaproteobacteria bacterium
ATTTGCATCCTTTGCCATTCTTATGAATTTTCCAAGATTTAATAAAATGAAGGGAATGGGGCAAATTGTGTCATGGTCCGTTCGAGACGAAACTTTACATACCTTATCAATGATTCAATTATTCAAGACATTCTTGAGTGAAAATCCTGAAATTTGGGATGGTGAATTTAAAACACAAATTTTAGATATGTGTAAAATGGTTGTTCATCATGAGGATGCCTTTATTGATTTAGCATTTGAAATGGGCAATATCGAAGGATTACATGCAAGTGAGGTTAAAAGTTATATTCGCTATATTGCGGATCGTAGATTAACACAATTAGGACTCGATCCTCTTTATAATATTGAATCAAATCCGTTACCGTGGATGGATGAAATGATGAATGGATTAGAGCATACAAATTTTTTTGAAAATCGAGCCACAGAGTATTCAAAATCAACAACCCTTGGCACATGGGAAGAGGCGTTTGCTTAAAGTTAAAAAATAGTTAATTTTTAAGCGCGCATGTTACGTCATGTTAGACGTTCGGTTTTTCCTTACGTCTCTTCACCATCAAACGATTCTACAGACAGTCTAATAACTCATGGACGCTTTGATATTTTATTAGGTAAAATGAATAAAGTATGTAAAAATGAGTAACTTTGAAGATTATATCCATTGCAAACCAAAAAGGCGGCGTTGGAAAAACAACAACGGCTGTTAATTTGTCAACAGCTTTTGCTGCCGTTGGTAAAAAAGTATTAATCGTGGATATGGATCCTCAAGGAAATGCAACAACGGGTTTTGGATTTTCCAGAAAAAATAAAAAATCTATTTATGATTTGCTGATTGGCAAAGCAACACTAAGTGAAGCTTTACAACAAACTATTATTCCAGGTTTAAGTTTAATTCCATCTGGCATTGAACTGGTGGGGGCAGAAATTGAGTTAATTCATCAACCCTCAAGAGAACGTATTTTAAGAAAAATTTTTGAAGCTTATCATGATTTTTTTGACTTAGTTTTTATTGATTGCCCCCCAGCCATGGGATTATTAAGCTTAAATGCATTGGTTGCCAGTGATCACGTATTAATTCCTCTTCAATGTGAGTATTATGCTTTGGAAGGCCTGAGTTATTTACTAAGTTCCATTCGAAAAATTAAATCAAATTTTAATCCATCATTGGAATTATTGGCTATTTTACTCACCATGTTTGATAAAAGAAGCACTCTTAGTAATCAGGTTGCCGATGACGTGCGTAAACATTTAAAAGATAAAGTTTTATCCACAACAATCCCAAGAAATATTAAAATATCAGAGGCTCCATCCCACGGAAAGCCTGTTCTTGTTTATGATGTGAGATGTGTTGGGTCAGAATCCTATTTAAATGTTGCTAAAGAAATGATCCAAAAAAATATGGTGCTCTAGTGATTTTTTACCATGATATAGATCCCATAGCACTTAGCTTTTTTGGCTTCCCAATTCGTTGGTATGGCATTGGATATGTTATATCATTTATATTTGCCAAATATTACCTGATCCATTATCAAAGGGTTTTAAACCGTAAACAAATTGACAATATTTTGGACAAAGGCGTGATTGCCGTTATGGTTGGTGGACGTCTAGGTCACGTTTTATGCTACGAGCCATTCAAATATTTTCTCAATCCCCTAGATATTATCAAGGTGTGGATTGGGGGAATGTCTTTTCATGGGGGATGTGTGGGAGTTATTCTCTATTTAATATATTGGAGTCGTCGTAATCGTTATGATCCATGGCGTGTATTTGATGCTGTTTCTATATCAATCCCCATCGGCCTATTGATTGGTCGTTTTACAAATTTTATTAATTCAGAATTGTGCGGCGTTGCAACAAATCAGCAATGGGGTGTTGTTTTTGAATATGTTGACCCTATCATTCGCCATCCTACCCAATTGTATGAAAGCTGTTTAGAAGGATTATGTTTAGGTGTGTTATTAAGGTATGTTTATAAAAAATATGATTACAGACCCGGTATAACATCTTCTGTGTTTTTAATAGGATATGGACTATTTCGTTTGATGATTGAACCACTCAAAATACCCGAAGATATCGCATGGATGCCATATATTTTGTGTGTGCTTATGATCGTTATTGGTGGTATCATATTTTTTAAAAAAAATTCCAGTTGATCTCATATATTTATATCTATCTTTTGACTGTATTTGTTTTTATACCAAAATTGGAAATGATATTTGATTTTTGGAAACAATAAAAATACAGATACAATGTTAATGAGTAACATAAAGTTAAATGCAATATCTCCCATCATCCACACGTGTTCTACTGACAAAGTGCATCCAATTGGAATCATGATTAGAAATAATACTTTAGCTGTTTTTTTAGGTTTACCAAATATATATTGAATTGCTTTATCATAACAAAATGACCATGTTGTTAAGGATGTCAATGCATAAGAAAAAACAACACCCATGAAAATAATATTTAAACCTGGTATAGGAATATGATCTTGGAATGCTTTTAAACACATACATGAACTTTTTAAAGATGGATCTTGCCAAGCATTACTGACAATCAAGACCAATGCGGTGATTGTGCACAAAAAAACAACAATTAAAGGTGCAGCAGAAGCAATTAATCCTTGGGTAAATGCCGTGTTGTAATCTGTCTTATTGGTTGCATTTGAATGAATAATAGCCTCTAACCCAGCTCCCGCATCAGTTGCAAATAAACCTCTGTTAAAACCGGATTGGACAGTTTGTATCAGAGTAAATCCCCCAACACCTCCAACCGCTGCATGGGGCGTAAAAGCTGATGTCACAATTAAACGCAACGCATCCATCAATACGTGCGATTGTTTAATTAAAACAATCATGCAAAAAATTAAATAAATGATGGTTTTAATAGGTACTAAATAGGTGGATAATTTTGAAAATCTTTTGACGCCCCCTTGAAAAACAAAAGCGACAACTGACATAAATATCACTCCAACAATCCATGGATTAACATTGACAACAGTCAAAGCAAAAGAATTAACTTGGGATAAATTACCAACACAAATGGCTGATATAATCGTAGCTACTGCAAACAAAATTCCCACTTTAGGAGTCCTCAAACCATGCTCTATGTAATACATAGGACCTCCATCAACACGTCCGTTGGAATTTTTTTGCAGATAAATAATTCCAAGACTACAGCTGACAAATTTGATAAAACTGCCTAAAATGGCCATGACCCACATCCAAAAAATAGCGCCAGGTCCACCGGTTTTTAAGGCAATTGCCATGCCGGCAATGTTGCCAACACCTAAATTTCCTCCTAAAACCGATGCAAGAGCAGCAAAAGATGACAGCTTCCCGTCTTCCTTTGATGACAAAGATAATCTCAAAGATTTAAAGAATGAATGGATAGTCACTCCATTTAAATGGTATGCAAAATATATACCAATGATTAATGTCAAAGGAATAACAACTGCGAAAAATTTTAAAATGATATCCATGTTTTTAAAAACATCATCTTCTTTTTAAGATTTACCATATTTAAAAATACTCTACAAAATAATGTATGACCTAATTGATGAGCAATTTAGATTTACATTTAAATTAAGCTATAATTAATTAAAAATTTTTGGCCTTATATTAGATTGTTTCCTTTTTTAATTTTGCCTTTGTCAATGTTATTAGATAACGCAGAGCAGTGGAACCGCTACAGTGATGAACATTCGACTGATTCATTCGAGCAAATTGCTTTGTTCATTTTAGATCACCCAAGTTATCCAAATACACATAATTTAAGAAAATGTGCAGAAAATTCCTTAAAGCGCTCTACACAAACTAATATCAAAGTTATTAGAAAATTTTTTGAAAAATACCCCCCTCTTACGCCACAAGGCGCAAAAGTGTGGTTGCGTTATATTGATCCATCCCAAAAAGTCAAAGCTGTTCGTTATTTTTTTTTTAACCTAACTTTTTTAAAATCCGAAAGACAAGAGTGGTTAGAAGAATTTTCAAATATATTAGATATTAATATATTAAAAGATTGTGTTGAAAGCTTATTAGCTCATAAAAAACTGAGTGCTGTTGATGATCTGGTATCACTTTGCCCCACATTGAAATCATTCACCCAATCAAAACGGCTACTACTCAGTGGTATTGATCAAGGTCAATCCCATGATTCCTTTGAATATGTATCCTATTTAGTCAAGAAAGAAGAGGATGATGAAGCAAGTCGTATTGTTGATCAAATTGCAAGGAAACGCGACCATGAAAAATTATTCCCCGTTCCATGGGCAAGACTACGTCATATTTTGGCAAGAAATTTAACCTATTCAAAAAAATTTAAATCAGCTCATCAAATTTTATCAAAACACCAATTGAGACCTATCAAAGATCAATTGATTTCCTACGCGGATATTGAGTTACTGTTGGCTTTTTTAGAAATTCGATTTTTAAACCAGCCCACCCTTGGCATTCGAAGACTACTTCGTTTATGGAAACACGTCAAAACTCCCTTTACCAAATCAAGGGTATCTTTTTGGATATATAAAGGCTATCTCAAATTAAATCATCGTGATGATGCGATCCAATGGTTAAAGGAGTGTAAAAATTATCCCATCACTTATCACGGGCAAAGGGCATTAAATTTATTAAAAGAAAATAAAATTTATATCTATGATCCTGTCATTACAAAGTCAGATATTGAAACTTTTGAACAACTAGATTTTGTTAGAATTTTAAAGAATTTTGACAGTCCAACACAAAATTTTACCATGGCATTTTTATTGGCATTATCACAACAAAAACTCAAAGAATCTCATCGTATGTTATTGATGAAATTAGCAAATGACATGATTGGTATGCATGCCACCGTTATTTTAAGTAAACAAATGTTTTTTCATGTACCTACAATTTTTTCATACCCCATACTTCCAATGATGGATTCGGTGGTTGAAAAATTGAAATTAGATCATGATTACAGTGCACTCGCACATGGTATTATTCGCCAAGAATCCAATTTCCAAGCGGATGCTAAAAGCAGTAAAGATGCTATGGGATTAATGCAGCTGATTCCATCAACAGCTCGTCAAGAAGAAGATTATTTAAAAAAGCGCGGCATTATGGTTCCAAAGGGCCCCGTCTATAACGTAAAAAAAAACCTGATGTTAGGACTCTCTCATATTCAACGTATTTTAAAAACAGAAAGAATGGTAATGGCTTTGTGCCATTATAATGCGGGGCCTATAGCTGAAAAATGGGGGAAATATTTTGGTGATTTCGATGATGATACATTTATTGAGCTTATCACCTATGGAGAAACACGTGATTACGTTCAAAAAGTCATGGGTAATTATTGGATTTATAAGTATATGTTTAGAAATCCTAAGCGTTTAAAATTTAAATAGCATTTAATCATGTCCACTTTTTTGCAAAGATTTGAGCAAAGTTTGAATACGCGTAGCTTGTTGATGTGATGCATAAAG
>JBIKYJ010000061.1:0-5594 GCA_044355315.1 Alphaproteobacteria bacterium
TGAATGGCCATTTGAATATTTTTTAAATCCTGATCAACAACTTTACACCATCCCTCCACGAATGGAGATGTTGCAATCGTATGATTCATCCCATCACGTGATGATGTATGTTTTTCATTTTTATTAACAACAACAACACCTAATCGTAAATCAGGCCAAGCTGGCGCGATAGAATGAGCATAGCTATCCATACCATCTACAAGCCTTCCTTTGTTCCAGAGTACAAATCCGTTAAAGATAGATCGGCATGCACTGCCACTGCCTATTCTTGCCAAAATTGATATATCCTTTAAGGGTAATCCCCATCCAAATAGATCATTAAGTGCTAAAACTAAAGCGGCAAACCCTGATGCAGAGGACGCAAGACCAGCCCCAGTAGGTAAATCGTTATAAGTCTCTATATGAAACCTTAATCCTTTTGGGCGAAATGGATCTAAAAATTGACAAACTCTTTTAAAAAAAGAGGACTCTGGACACAGCTCAGATCCATTTAAAATGATGTTATCATTTATCATATCACTTAATGTAAGGGTTGTACGCGTATAGGCATCAAGTGATATAGATAAACTAGACGTCAGAGGAAGGTTAAATTTTTCTCTTCTTTTTCCAAAATATTTAATTAAAGCAATGTTAACGGGGGCAATGCCGCATCCCATACTTTTATTTGGGATAAAGTATGGGATAATTTTTTTAATCATTTGTTCATGTATTTCTGATTATATTTGATAAGTTTCTCCTTTTTTTTCTTTTGCGTACGATCTAACGTTTTAAGATTTTTTAATTTATCAAGTGCTTTTCTGGTACTATTTAAACGTCTATAATTTACTTTTTCAGGCTTTTTATGCTCAATAATAATACTTTCACAAGAACTTTGAAATGTCAATGAATCATCATCATTAATATTTTGATCTTGCTCTATATGTTTTTTTTGAATATTTTGAGAATTTATAATTTTTTTTTCATAAATTTCTTTATTTTCTTCCATACAGAACAATACGTTTGTAAAAAATGAAACTACAAAAAAAATGAACATGTGGTGGTCTCCTTAATAAAAGAAAAGGTGTATTTATAAAAATCCACCTTTAATAAAAGAATAAACTAATTATCCTTGGAAAATCTCTTCAAAAGCATTTCCCAAAGATGCACTGTCTTTACGCATATTCGCCAATAAGCGCTTTTCTTCATCAAGCTCTAAACTTCTGATCGACAACATAATTTGTCTTTTTTGGCGATCAAATTGAATGATTTTAGCCTCAACTTCTTGATTAATCTTGTATAAATCAGCGCGTTGCTCTGATTTATTCCTAGACAGTTCTGCCATTTTGATAAAGCCCTTAAGTTGTGTTCCTTCAATGGTAATTTCAATACCACTATTTTTTATGTAAGAGACTTGCCCTTTGAGAACATCACCACGTTTA
This sequence comes from Alphaproteobacteria bacterium, assembly GCA_044355315.1. GTDB lineage: Bacteria > Pseudomonadota > Alphaproteobacteria > JALRGP01 > JALRGP01 > JALRGP01. The sequence goes on from JBIKYJ010000061.1 coordinate 1,419, forward strand.
AAATTGCCAATCTCTTCTTGGAATGCATCAGGAACTAATTGTTTGACACCTAAGGATATACGTTCGCGTGTTGGGTCAATATCAAGAACCTTTACTTTAAGCGGTTGACCATGCTTATAATTTTTAGAAATTTGAACACCGTCATCTTCCCAAGAAATATCTGACATATGAACCATTCCATCCAATTTATCAGTGATATTAACAAAAATACCAAATTCAGTAATTTTGCTGATCTTTCCTTCAAAAATGGTACCCACAGGAAAATCTTTTCTCAATTTTTCCCATGGGTTTTCTAAACATTGTTTGTACCCAAGACCCAAACGACGTTTGGATTCATCAACATCCAAAACCATTACTTCAACCTCGTCTCCAACTTTGAACATAGCTTCAGGGTGTAAGTTTTTACTAATCCAGCTGATCTCAGATATGTGGATCAAACCTTCGATAGCAGGTTCAATCCTCACAAACACACCATATTCAGCAATACTGGACACAGTTCCACGTACTCTTTGACCTGGCTTATAACGTTCTTGGATACCTGCCCATGGGTCTTGTTGAAGTTGTTTTAACCCTAAAGAAATACGTCCCGTTTCTTTGTTGAATTTTAAAATTTGAACTTCTAATTCTTGTCCAAGATGTTTTAAGTATTCACTTGGATGTTGCACACGTGTCCAAGAAATATCTGTGACATGCAATAACCCATCAATTCCACCCAAATCAACGAAAGCACCATATTCGGTAATATTTTTAACTACACCCTTAACAATTTGACCTTCTTCTAATTGGTCAACAATACTATGACGTAATTTTTCGCGCTCTTCTTCCAAAACCATACGATGGGATACGACAATATTGTTACGGGGGCGGTCTATTTTTAAAACCTTAAATTCAATAACTTCGTTTAAGGGAGCCGCTTCACGAGTAGGGCGTAAATCAACTTGGCTGCCTGGTAAAAATCCTGTGAGACCGTCTAAATCAACAGCATAGCCGCCTTTGACACGACTAAAAATCACACCTTTGATACTGAGGTTTTCTTTAAATGCTTTATCAAGCATTTCCCAAGCTTTTTCTTTTTTTGCTTTTTCAATACTTAAAACCAAACTGCCATGCTTATCTTCAAGTCTTTCGACGTACACCTCAATCACATCACCGATTTTTGGCTGAACCTCTCTTAAGCGTCCCATGATATCACTAATGGGAACGCGCCCTTCAGATTTTAAGCCAACTTCAATTACAGCTTCTTTTTTCTTTTCATCAATAGCACAAATAACACCTTTGACAACTTTGTGTTCGAAATGACCCGGCTCACCCATAAATTCATCGAGAAGAGCAGAAAAATCATTCCTTTTATTTAAATTATTAGACACGCAAGAACTCTTTATTTAACTTCATGACTTTTACAGGTTCTAAGATGTAAAAGCCAATTCTGAAACCAATCCTATCTATCATAGTGAAATAATATTTGTCAAAAAGCAAATTCCTAGAGGGTGCGATTAACTGTGAAATTCATTTTTTGCATTTGTTTTTAGATCTTTAATTGATTAACCTGGGCATTTAAAAAAGAATGAAGGGTCCTGAGAAAATTGCATCTACGCCCCCTCTTATTCACAAGACTCAAGTCAGCCTTAAATGTTATGAACTCATATAAAAATATTTTTCATGATATAGTTATTTAACAGTATGTATTCAATAGTGTAATGAGATTATTTTTATTATTAAATGTAGTATTGTCTTTATCTTATGCTGAAAAAATTGAAGGAAAAATCGCAGGATCCGTATCAAAAAAAGCAATCACTTATCATCAATTAAGCCAAATGATTTCTTTTAAATTAATGCAATCCAATATTGAGAATTCTAAAGAAAATCGTGAATTATTTAAAAAACAAGCACTCAGCGAATTACAACGGTTGTGGACGATGAGATGGTTGTGTGATCAAGTTAAATTCTCATTAAATCCAAAAGAAATAGACGACGTCATGTTAGATGTTGCCAAACAAAACGGGAAAACTCTTACAGAATTTGAATCTGATTTGAAGCAAAAAGGAGTATCTTTATTATTTGTTAGGTTTTTTATTGAAACAAATCGACAATTTGCGGCTTATATTAGAGCTAGGTTTGAAAAAAATGTTAAAATTACCCCAGAAAAATTTGATAATTTGAAAAAGAAAATAGAAAAAAGTCTTAAAGAAACGGCTTTTGAATTAGAAGAGGCCCTTATTGAAGGTGATCAAGCTATGCCTGTTGCTCAACAATTGGTTAAAAGCTATAAAAATCAACAGTTTAAAGGTCTTAATCAATTTAAATCTTTAGGATGGATCTGTGAATCTGACTTAGGTGATCTTAAAAATCGTATATCCTCTATGAAAATTGGTGAAGCGACTATTATTCCATTAACACCAACAAAATGTCGTGTGATCATTTTTAAAAATAAAAAAAACCCTGATCAAAATGATCCCCTTGATTGTATTTTAACACTTGGGCAAATTATTATTCCCAAGGATCACCCAAACTTCGAAGATTTAAAAATTCGTTTCTTAGATAAGCTGACATCTGATCACCAATGGAATCAACTTGAGCGTGATGCTCAGGAATACGACATTCAAACAACTATATCTCGGGACGTTCATGTTAAATATTTAGATCCTCAAATGATTGAAAAATTAAAACCATTTTTTATTAAAAAACACCCTAAATTCATTTTAATAGATGATCCTCAAGCATATCTTTTTGTATTTTTGTTGTCCAAAGATACTCCTCCACCCATTAAAATACCCTCAGATCAAGAGATCAAAAGTATTCTTGAACAAGAAGAATTTAAAAAATGTGCAGACAAAGCATTGCATGAGTCAAAATTTTTAGTACATATAGATGAACGGTTATAATTTTTGACTAGATCAGTTTTTTTATTTTTGTTAACGTTATTTTAAGATGAAAAGGTCATTAAAACACATGAATCCAATTGTTATAAAAATTGGTAGCCAAGCACTTTTTAAAGATGGGACTTTAGATTTGGGACATATCGAACAATTAGTTGCGCAAATTGTCAACCTCATTGAATCAGCATACCCTGTGTGTTTAGTTAGTTCTGGTGCCGTTGCTATTGGTGAATATTTAACAAAAAAAAGAGGACTACAGTTTCAAGATGATATTCAAAGACGACAAGTGTTGGCTAGTATTGGCCAACCCTATCTCATGAGTTTATACATTGATATTTTAAAAAAATTTGATTATTATCCTGCTCAAATTTTATTAAATAGAGAGGATTTTAGATCATGTATGCATTATGAAAATATCAGAAGGGGACTCATGGGCGTCTTAGGTGTCAGCAAAGTTATCCCCATTCTTAATGAAAATGACACAACAACATTAACGGACTTAATGTTTACGGACAACGATGAATTAGCATCATTAGTAGCGGGCATGGTTGAGGCTCAACGTTTAATTCTTTTAACGTCTACGGACGGAATTTACGATCGCCCTCCTGAAGAAGAAGGAGCTCTATTGATTCCGCACATATCTATTGAAGAATCAACGGTAGATATTCGCTTGGACGGAAAAACTCAAACAGGAAGAGGCGGAATGTTATCTAAACTCTCATCGTGCAAAAAAGCAGCAAGCTTAGGTGTTATTACTCATATTGCCAACGCTAGAGTAGAGGGGGTACTCACACGCCTTGTTAAAAATCAAGAATCTCTTGGGACAACTATCACAGGTAGTTGTCATGTAAAAGGGGTGAAGCGTTGGTTATCCTATTCCCCAACACCACCTTGTTCGATTATTGTTGATGACGATTTAAAACAAAGATTGTTGAACAATACGTTAATTAGTAGTATTCTACCAATTGGAGTTTTAACAGTTGTAGGCCATTTTCAAAAAGATGATATCATCGCTATCAAAGACAGGTACTATCAGGTTTTGGGATTAGGATTAAGTGAGTATAGTTCGGATCATTTAAAAAATTATTTAGGAACATATAATCAAAAACCAATTATTCGTTATGAAAAAATGTTTATCAAGGGATAATCGATTGCATCAGCAATTGTCATTTTAGATATCATTGTTTTTATTAAAAAACAAAGGATGTTTCAAGAGAAGTTTTTTTAAATGTTTAGTTTGAACGTGTGTATAAATTTGTGTTGTTGAAATATCTGCGTGTCCTAGTAAATTTTGTATGGT
>JBIKYJ010000094.1:0-2993 GCA_044355315.1 Alphaproteobacteria bacterium
AGTTAAATTAGATGCCATAGGCCAATCACTCTCCAATCCTATGGTCATACTAATAGATTTTAATGAATAAGTTGGGTGATAACTGTATTGATTAAAAAGAGATCCCATAATCGAAGGCCCCTTGGTCAAGGCTAAAAGCGGCAAATTTTGCATAGAATTCCCTGCATAGCCAGTGCCAGCTAAATTGATGACACTCATACTTCCATTTGGATCTTCATCCGTGACATCATAATAAAAAACAGCCGTATCATCATCAATAGTGGATCCTGTTCCTTTAGTTAATTGTTCAAAATTTGCAAATGCATTCACTGATGTTACATCCCCAAGGCCAAGTTCCAGTAAAGGGGATCCTATAAAATGTAATGGTAAATTTGGCGTTGCGTCTATATAAAAACGCACTTTACTGCCCGGATAAACATATGTTCCTTGGGGAGGATCAGAATATATATTCAATATTACAGGCGAATCTAAAGTTAATGGATCACTCAATGCAACAGGGGATATCATGACGTCACAAGGGTTATAACCGGGTAGTGATGTAACAGAATTATTACTCAATAAATAATAAGACAAGCGGCTTCCTGGATTCCCTCCTGTTGATTTATAAATCAGGCTGTTAGGACTGCTTTGTTCTACAAATGTATTTGTAGCGGGAATTAATGTTTGAGATTCATCGTACAATGTTAATATCCCAAATGTCGCGGGCGAATTTAATATACTGATTGGATTTTTAAAAGTGAATTCAAAATAACGACTTGACAACGGATTAGTCATGGTTGGCGTTAAACACCGAACCTGATCAATCCCATTGGGGACCCCGTTTAGGATAATCCGATCAAACACCCATTCATCAAAATGAGAATGAATAGGATTTAAAAACTCGTCAACAATTTGAATGGTATCGCTGAGTCCTTCAATGGGTGATAAAAAACGTATCCCTGTTACATCATCAAAATTTTGAACTGTATATTGAATTTTAATGGATTTTTGAAATACATTTGCAGATAACAACCCTAAGTTAAAATTAAATAACCGGTCTGTTACAAATAATGAAGATGTTTGATTGTAATTCGCTCCATAATAAAACCCATTTCCATTCATGGTATGTCCTTTTAACATCAATGCCGATGGGTTTCCTTTGATTTTAACAGGCTTATCAAAAAAAACCGTCCATGATACTGAGCGTCCCTTGGAATAATGTTCATCAAGACTGTCTTGTTCGATCGATGTTATGATTGGGCGAATGCCACTGACAATAATCTTTGAAAATGAGTCTAACGAATCTTCAATGTTCGTATTTTTTAATTTTTGATAAGGCGGTAACAGGCCTTTTAACAGACCTCCACATACATGAATTTTAGAGTCCATCAACTGAATACCATTGATATCATGGTCGTCTGATTGAATCACATAATTCAAAATAAACCGTTTTGTTTGATCGCCAGATGCGTATTGAAATTTCTTCATTCGCCCACTGATATCAAAAGGAAAAAAAATAGAGGTATCCGTCCCCTTTTTTTTAACTGCAAATACTTTTCCAAGTATTCGGTGAAATAATTTAGCGGATTCTGTGTTACCCAATAATAACACAAAGGTTTGGTCATCAATGTGATGATGCAAATTTAAAATAGCATTTATGACGGTATCGATGCTAATCCCTAAAGATCCACATAAATTTGTAATATACGGTTTCAATGAAACTACATCTTGCAAATAACCATATTTTAAAATACCCACAACATCTGTTTGTTTTAACAAAGAATGAACACCGGTTGGAAAAATGATTTTGATGTCATTTAATAATTCATTGGACGCAGGAACTTCAAGAATCTTAAAAAAAGATTCTGAAAATATATGACTGCGGAGTTGACCTAAAACGAAAGAGAGTTCTTGTGATAATTGTTGACAAGAAACGTCGCTAGAAAACTCTTGAAATGTCATTGGTTGATTAAAATGAATTTTAATAGCTAATTCTTGGTTATATCCATAAGATCCTGGCGTTGGATAATCAATTTTTGTGATCAAAGGATAAGGAATATAAGACAAAAAATTGTCATTAACGTTCAATGTGGGTATTCGTCCAAATAATAAGGTTTGTTTGGTTTTTTCGTTGGCCTTTAAATCACCCAAATTCCAACATACATACAAGCCGTTTCCGGCCGTTTGGTCATCTTTTTTAAAGGATGACATTTTTTTTGTTCCCAAATCCATATCTATAATCGTAGAAGATGGTTTTTTTGAATAAAACACAGTCATATTTTGAGCACTTTTACCATATATACATTGATCTGAATTGTTCCATGGTTTTAAAAATCCTTGGCCACATTCAATCCAATCCGTGGGAACACCCCATGCATAAAAATAAACATTTTTAAGATCAATTAAGGGCTTTATTGTGTGTTTGCTTGTGAAAAAATGATCATTTTTATTCCAAGAAAACATGTGAGACATTGTAAACCATTTAGGTAATCCTTCTCGGTGAACGAATAATTCATAATCAAATTTGGATTGTTCTGACAAATTATTAATGATTGTTTCAAATTTTAGGGACGTAGAGTTGATAAATGATTGGCTTTTATTTTGAGGAGCGGTTGAATAAGTTTCCGTTTTGTATTGACTGTTCCTACCTTTAAGATCAAATCGTAATGCAAAACGCAACCCCTCACCATCATCATGGTTAAATATATTTTCAAAGAAATCTGATGAAGAGGATTTACTGAAAAATCGTGTTTGTCCACCATCAATCTCAATTTTTAAATGCTCACTTTGGGTGGGTGATGTGCCGTAACTATTATAGATCACACAGCCACAACATATTAATTTTTTAATCATTACTCTCAATGTTTCATCTAGTTTATTAAGATTATTGATAAAAAAATATTAATAATTTATTAATTTTCAGAATTTTTCCTGAAAAAAAATTTAAATATAACCGGTTGTGTAAGTTATTATTTTAAAAAATATATGACGTGAATGAGAGTTTTTTACCCGAC
>JBIKYJ010000018.1:0-13035 GCA_044355315.1 Alphaproteobacteria bacterium
AGGACGCAATTAACTATAAAGTTGTGAATAATTTCAATTGATTCATGGGCATCAACTACAATCACGGATGGATCTTTTTTAAACAAATTGATAAAACCAGCCTCAATTTTTTGATAAAAATCCAATTTTTTTTGATCAAAATAATTATTATGGGCACGTTTTTTAATTCTCTCCATACTATCTTTGGCACTAAGGTTTAAAAAAAATGTACAATCAGGACGAATATTTAAAAAACACTTTTCTAAGGATTGGATGATATCCATTGATACCCCTTCGCCGTTATGCTGATAAACGGTTGTGGAATGATGAAAACGATCACACAATACCCATTGATTATTTTCTAACGCCGGAGCTATAACTTGTTCAACATGTTGAACGCGAGCGGCCCATATCATCAATAATCGAGCTTGAGAAGTTGTTGTTGGATTCAATAGTAAACTTCTTAAATGCTCACCTAAAGGCGTACCTCCAGGTTCTCTTGTAACTACATGGGGAATGTTTCGTTTTATCAGCTGTTCTGATAACAGCTGAATTTGTGTTGATTTTCCTGACCCTTCCCCCCCTTCAAAGGTGATAAACATGCCTATTTTTCTCTAAACGTCACACGACCTTTAGTTAAATCATAAGGAGTCATTTCCACTGTTACCTTATCTCCGATTAAAATACGAATACGATTTTTTCTCATTTTTCCAGAAGCATGGGCAATAATCTCGTGACCGCTTTCTAATTTAACGCGAAAGGTTGTATTTGGCAACAACTCTGCAATCACACCCGTAAATGTAATCAGTTCTTCTTTGGCCATGTATGAAATATTTCAAATAATTAATATATTATAACATATTGATAATTTTTTGAGTAAGCCTTGACAAAGGATACACGTGCAATTGGTTCAAAGGAATTGCTTTCAATAAGGTTTGATCCTGTAAATTACAAAATTTAATCTGGTTGATGTCGGTTTGAACCAACTGAACATGTAAACGAAAATGTGTAAAATCATGAATTATATCAAAGGAGTCCGGTTGATTTTGAAATTCAGACAACGGTAATGTATACAAATTAGCCCAAATACCTTTTTGTCGTTTTTGAACATAGACGTGTTGATCTTGAACCACCACAAACATACGGCAAAAACGATTTTCTCTCTTGGGTTTTATTCTTTTGATTGGAAAATCTTGGGTGAGATTTTTAATATGACTTTTGCAACGATGAGATAACGGACACTGATCACACTGGGGTGCGTTCGGTTTACAAATCGTCGACCCAATATCCATCAATGCCTGGTTAATTAACCCTGGTTTTTTTGTGGTCATGGCAAAAGGCTTTAGGTTTTGAGTGTCCTCTCTCATTACACGAGACAAAATACGTTTTAGATTACCATCCAAAGAAATCATGGATTGCCCATAAGCCATTGACGATATAGCTCCCGCCATATAAGGGCCAATTCCTTTGATTTGAATCAGCTCATCAAAGGTTTTTGGAATGCCTATATCAGCGCAATTAATGGCGATACGATGCAAACGCTCAGCCCTTGAATAATACCCAAGACCTTGCCACAACACCATAACATCGTTAAGATCAGCTTTGGCTAAATCTTGAATGGTTGGGTATTTACGAATAAATCGCTCAAAGTATCCAACCACTACCTGGGTTGTTGTTTGTTGCAACATAAATTCACTCACCACAATAAAATACGGGTTCACCGGGGTCGTTCGCCATGGAAACGATCGCTGGTGTACCGCGTACCATTTTAATAAATCATCATACAAACAATGGGACGAAAAATACATATCGATCGGATGACAACTATTGACAAGACAAGCACTCATCATAATCTTTTTGTTCTGATTGTTGAATGGGAATGACGGCAGGACTGGCCGACTCTGCTCGTTGTATGGATACAGAACGCAAATAGTACAAGCTTTTCACGCCTTTTTTCCATGCCATCATATGAATTTGATGTAGATCCTTTTTGTGGACATTCCCGGGTAAAAACAAATTGAGTGATTGGGCTTGGCAGATATATGGCTGACGATCTGCCGCATGGCTTACTAACCACCGTTGGTCAATTTCAAAAGCCGTTTTAAAGACTTTTTTCTCATGATCTGAGAGAAAATCTAAATGCTGAATGGACCCTTGGGACGTAAAAATAGATGACCATACCTCCTGTGTATTGTATCCTTTGGCTATTAATAACTTTTGAAGATAACGATTTTTAACGGCAAAAGATCCAGATAATGTTTTATGAGTAAAACCGTTGCTGGGGTAAGGTTCAATACCAGGAGATGATCCTCCACAAATGATGGAAATAGTGGCCGTTGGAGCAACCGCCAGTTTATTTGAAAAACGCTCGAGCACGCCACACGCTTGGGCATCCGGGCATGCTCCCCGCTCATGAGCTAATTTTTCAGATATCTCATCACATGTTTCTTTAATAAATGAAAAAATCCTTTTATTCCAAACCGTTGCCATCACACTTTCAAAGGGAATATTTTGTGATTGTAAAAACGAATGGAACCCCATCACTCCCAATCCAATTGAGCGCTCGCGCATGGCAGAATATTTGGCATGATTCATAGAATCAGGAGCATTATCAATAAAATCTTGCAAAACATTATCTAAAAATCTCAAAATATCTTCAATAAACTCTTTTTTGTCTTGCCATTCAAAATATTTTTCGATGTTTAGGGACGACAAACAACACACCGCCGTTCTGTCCTTATCCAACATATCTTTGCCGGTTGGAAGGGTGATTTCTGAACATAAATTAGATGTTTTAACAAATAACCCTAAATCTTTATGGTGCTTTGGGATGGCTTTATTTACCGTATCAATAAACAACAAATAAGGCTCCCCTGTCTCCATACGCGTTGTTAATAAACGAATCCATAAATCTCTAGCCGAAACGGCTCGGATAACAGATTTATCTTTAGGGCTTCTTAAATACCACTCATCCCCCCTTTCCACGGCTTCCATAAATTCATCGGTGATGGCAATGCCATGATGAAGATTGAGGGTTTTTCTGTTTTGGTCTCCCCCAGTTGGGCGCCTAATTTCAATAAATTCCTCAATTTCCGGATGATCGATGGGTAAATAAATGGCGGCTGATCCGCGGCGTAAAGATCCTTGGGATATCGCAAGGGTCATACTATCCATCACCTTCATAAAAGGAATCACGCCAGAAGTTTGGCCATTCAATCCAATCTTTTCTCCAATGGAGCGTAAATTTCCCCAATAACTACCAATACCACCCCCCTTGGAAGCCAACCACACATTCTCATTCCAAAGACCCAAGATACCTTCTAGATTATCAGTCGCTTCGTTCAAAAAACAAGAAATAGGAAGTCCTCTTCCTGTTCCACCATTTGATAAAATAGGTGTTGCTGGCATAAACCATAGCTTTGACATGTAATCATATAATCGCTGACAATGAAGATCATTATCAGCGTACGTACGAGCAACCCTTGCAAAAAGGTCTTGAAAATCCTCTCCAGATAACAAATATTGTTGTTCTAGGGTTTTTTTTCCAAAATCCGTTAAATCGGTATTTCTGCTGTGATCAATTTTGATAAATTTCTTGCTGGTTACTACCATGATTTTTTTTATACTGTGGTCGTAAAATTAATATAATATGCATTTGAGACCGAAATCAATTCGTTATATGAGTTTAGAGAAATTTTTATTTTAGACAAAATATTTTATAGATGATATATTAATTTTTTTATTTAAATGATATTTTTTTAATTGATCTGGAATTTCCGAATCAATTAAAAATCGTCCCCACCAAAAAAACGCATACAATTTTGTCAAAAAAGATCCACTCATGGTATTCTAAAAAAAATGTAATATCTTTAATATTCCAATAGCTTTTGATACAAACTTTACAAGCCCCAAAAAACAGGAAGGGCTACGCATTAATCATGACATTAAAGCTTTAAAAGTTAGATTGATTGATGAAAACGGTGAAATGACAGGAGTTGTGCCAACTAAAGAGGCACTAATGCGAGCAAAAGAAGCAGCATTAGATCTTGTTGAAATTTCTCCTCAATCCGATCCACCTGTGTGCAAAATTTTAAATTATGGCAAATATAAATATGAGCAACAAAAAAAGAAGCACGAAGCTAAAAAAAATCAAAAAGTTGTCGATTTGAAGGAAGTCCAATTTAGGCCTGCTATTGATGAGAATGATTTTCAAGTCAAATGTAAAGCCATTCAACGCTTTTTAAATGAAGGGCATAAAATAAAAATATTACTCAGATTTAGAGGTAGAGAGCTAGAACATAAAGATATTGGTTTAGCTATCATGGACCGAGTAAAAAAAATGTTTGAAACCGTATCAAAATTAGATCATCCTGCCAAATTAGAAGGAAAACAAATTTTGATGATTTTAAGTCCTAAAAAAGGAGAAGATAAATGACCGTTCTATTAATCATTCACCTCATCATTACCCTGTCATTAATTGGAGTAATCTTATTACAACATTCAGAAGGAGGCCTTGGGTCTATGTCAGGTCAAAATGGCTTATTTACAGCACGTGGCGGATCAAATGTACTCACAAAGGCCACGTGGGTCATTGCGAGTCTTTTTATTGGAAATTGTTTGCTGATGACATTTTTATCATCACATCATTCAAAAGGGGCAACATCTTTTTTAGGTAAAGATTCACAGTCTTTTGAGACTGCACCTGTTCAATCTCATGGTGCCAAATCTGAACCTGCTGCCGCTCAATCTACAAAACAAGATCAACCTAAAAAATGACGACTAAATTTATTTTTATTACAGGAGGGGTCACATCATCTTTAGGAAAAGGTATTGCGACATCGTCTTTGGGGGCGCTTCTGCAATCTCATGGTTACAGTGTTCGCTTACGTAAATTAGATCCTTATTTAAATATTGATCCTGGCACGATGAGTCCATATCAACATGGTGAAGTTTTTGTGACTTCTGACGGTATGGAATCGGATCTTGATTTAGGAAATTATGAGCGTTTCACAGGTCTTCGGATGTTCTCATCGGATTATGTGACAACCGGAAAAATTTATTCATCAGTTTTGTCAAAAGAGAGAAAAGGAGATTATTTAGGTGCCACAGTCCAAGTGATCCCTCATATTACCGACGAAATCAAAAATTTCATCACATCCCATACAGACAGTATTGATTTTGTTTTATGTGAAATTGGCGGGACTGTTGGTGACATTGAAAGTTTACCCTATCTTGAAGCTATTCGCCAATTACGCCATGATTTTGGTGTTGAGCGAACCATGTTTATTCATCTAACCTTACTTCCTTTTATCAAGGGAGCAAACGAACTAAAAACAAAACCAACACAACATTCCGTGAAGGAATTATTAAGTGTTGGTATTCAGCCAGATGTTTTATTATGTCGAAGTGATCGCCCCATTACCGAAGATATTCGAAAAAAATTATCTTTGTTTTGTAATGTCAAAGTTGATCATGTCATTAACGGTTTAGATGTAGATAATATTTATAAAATTCCTTTAATGTTACACCGCGACGGTTTTGATGAGCGTATTTTGTCTCATTTTAAAATGACAGGACATTCAACCGCAAATTTAAATCATTGGAGTGATTTGGCTTATAAAATTGATCATCCTAAAGGACATGTGCGGATTGGAATTGTTGGAAAATATGTGCAATTGCCCGATGCTTATAAATCCGTCATACAAGCCTTACATCATGCATGCTTTGCTAATCAAATACATTTGAATTTAGTTTTGATTGATTCAAATGAACATCTTCATTCAACACTATTAGAAACATTGGATGGTATTTTAGTTCCGGGAGGATTTGGAGAACGAGGGACCCAAGGAAAACTCAAAGCCATTGAATACGCAAGGACTCATAATATCCCATTTTTAGGAATTTGTTTTGGAATGCAACTGACGATGGTAGAGTTTGCGCGCAACGTATTGGGTTTAAGAAACGCCTCCTCAACTGAGTTTGGTTCAACATCTGAGCCCATTATTGATTTAATGACTAAGTGGATTCAAGATGAACAAGTTAATCACAGAGGTAAAAATAGCGATAAGGGAGGAACCATGCGATTAGGATCCTATCCGTGTCATCTAAAGAAAAACTCTTTAGCTCAAAAAGTTTATGGATGTGAGACTATTCAGGAACGCCATCGTCACCGTTATGAAGTCAATATATCTTATAAAGACCAATTTGAATCCAAAGGTTTAATATTTAGTGGATTATCTCCGGATGGGTATTTACCAGAAATCGTTGAATTAAAAGAACATCCGTTTTTTATGGCGTGTCAATTTCATCCTGAATTTGAATCAACACCTTTTAAACCACATTCTTTATTTGTTGAATTTGTGAAATCTTCTGTGGCACATTCTGTTAACATTTAGCATTTAAAATAGACTTGGTCACATGGACGGCTTGAGCTGTTTCTATAACATCATGGACTCTTAAAATATTGGCCCCATTTAACATCGCAATAGTATTGGCAGCCACACTTCCTCCCAAACGATCTTTGGGATCACACCCTTCCGTGTGGCTGATAAATGATTTTCTTGATAATCCTACCAAAATAGGATAACTCATTTTTTTAAATTGAGATAAGTTTCTTAAAATAATAAAGTTTTGTTCAGTTGTTTTACCATATCCAATACCAGGATCAATAATAATATTTTTTCTAGGGATTCCATGGCTGATTGCATAGATGATCAGCTTTTCTAGATCATGAATAATATCAGGAATAATTTGGTATGGATCCAATGTTTGATAGCGCCCAACTTTTTCACTATGTCCAACAAGATGATGTTGATATGAATGCATAATCACAAAATAACATCCGTATTGGCTAGCTACCTGAGTCATCTCTGGTTGCATCATCAACCCACTAACATCATTGATGATCATTGCTCCTTCATCCAAAACGGCTTTAGCAACATGAGATTTTGTTGTATCTACAGATATTAAAATAGACGGATATTCTTTTTTAACATATTTAACGACGGGAAGGACTCTGTCTAATTCATCTTCTAAAGACACAGTTTTTGCGCCTGGGCGTGTACTTTCTCCTCCAATATCTAATATCACTGCGCCATTTTTAACAAATGTGTCAATTTTTTCATAAGTTTTTTGTATAAAATTTTTATCTTTTAAAAGCCCATCTCCTGAAAAGGAATCAGGCGTCATATTAATGATCCCCATAATAGATATATTATTAAAAACCATTGACTACACTTATGATTGTGTATACTTATCATATTATAAAACATTTCTGCTTCATCTCAACTTATCCCTGGTACACAAACTCAATACGCTTAACTATAGGCACTAGAAATGACTGCATCATGATAACCAAGGGATTGAATATAGTGAAAAATGCGGTTGATATCTTTTGGATTGAGGGGGCCTAATTCACAAGTATAAAATTTTTGACCACTGGGATGGGTTTTGGGAACCACTTTTCCTTTGATATTTAATGAATTTAAAACCTCTATGGCTTTATGTTTATGAATAAAGAAATTTTTTAATTGGATATGATGGGTTTTTGGTGTGGTGATATTGTTTAAAACATGATCCAAAGAATTTAAGTTATCTGGAGTCGAGTTTTTTTTTGTAGATGGAGTAGATGGAATAGTTGATAAAATAGATTGCAATTCTTCAGCATTAGATTTTTGACCATAGTCGCTCATTACCGTATCCATGACATAAACAGACGACATATCTTCATCAAAAACCTGTCTCCATGTCCGCCCCCTTGGGCATTTACCACGTTTCCCTCCAATCTTAGATAAATAAATAGAGAGTTCCCTGCTTTGTTCGGGTAATGCTTCGACTTTAACTTTTGCAAGACCTTTTCCATAAGACCCCACTGCTTTTGCACTGGCCATCGATAAATCAATAATTCTGCCCTCATAAATATAAGGACCTCGGTCCGTAATTAAAACAATAATCTCCTTTCCATTTTCAAGATTAGTAACCCTAGCAACGGTGGGCAGTGGTAGGGTACGGTGAGCTGCTGTCAGTGAATACTGGCAAAATAACTCTCCTGACGGTTTAGGTTTTCTATGAAAGCCTGGGCCATACCATGATGCCAATCCCGTTTCTTCGTAAACATAATGATTTTGGGGAAAATGCCATGACCCACGGCAATAGTATGGCTTTGATGATACATTCACTCCTTGGCAAGGGACTTGATGATGTTTGTCAATATATCCACCAGAACATCCTTGTAAAATTAACAAAGCTATACAAGTTACAAGATATACAAAACGATAAGACAGAATCAGCTCCATGATTGGTATAGGTTTATTTAGAAAAAATATCAGATTTTTTTAAAATCTGCAAAAATTGTCTTCATGTGCTAACATCCTTCTAGAATGTTGTTTCTTTACGCAAACATGGGAATCATTCAAGACTATAAAAATCTTCCACAGCAGCAAAAACAACAACACATTCGTATCGGCTGGATGTGTTTTTTTTGGAGCATGGCCTCATTAATGGTTTTTACACTTTTGCCTATTTTTCTAAAAAAAGAGCTCAACATGAGCCATTCATCAATTGGAATGATTGATGGTATTTCCGTTTTTTTAGCATTTGTTTCTAAAGTTATGATGGGTGGATTTAGTGATATTTTGAAATCAAGGCGAAAAATTATCATCGTTGGAAATGCCATGTCCATGATTATTAAACCCATGTTTGCATTGACCAGCTACAGTGGAGCTATTTTTTTAGCAAAAGCCATTGATCGCTTTAGTAAAGGCATTAGATCTGCTCCCACAGATGCATTAATTGGAGATTGGACAACGCCTGAAACTATTGGGATGGGATATGGAATTCGCCATACATTGTATGCCCTGGGTGCGGTTGTTGGATCCATGTTAACGTCTCAGCTATATAAAAATTTTTCAAGTTTTCGTTTAATATTTTGGTTATCATTTTTTCCAGCTTTTTTTGCATTTTTAATATCAATTTTTTTAATCAAAGATTCCAAAATTTTAACGTCTAATAAACGGTCATGGTCTTTTAAAGATGTTACGTCATTGCCTCGGCCATTTTGGTTATTTATGATTGGAATATTCTTTTTAATGATGGCGCGTTTTAGTGAATCTTTTTTAACCCTGCGTGCCAAAGAAATTGGATTTGAAACACATCACTTGCCATTGTTATTTTTAATTTATGAGTTTACAAATTTTGCTATTGCCTTTCCTATGGGATATTTAGCGGACAAGTTGAATCGTGTGTATTTATTGATGGTCGGGATTATTGTTTTATGCGTGTGCGATATTTTCTTTTTTATATCTAACTCACAAACATCAATTGTCATCGGATTTGCCTTGTGCGGTATTCATTTGGGTAGTACCCAAGGGCTCATGGCAACCATTGTATCTTCATTTCCAACGGCACATATGAGGGGAACAGCCTTTACAATTTTTTACTTGGTTACCGGTGTAGGAGTGTATATGGCCAACTTTATGGCAGGTTATTTTTCAGATCTCAATAATACCACAAGCCCAGCTTTTCAATATGGACTTGCCATGAGTATCATTTCAATTGCCATTTTATGGTTTCAAAAGAAAAAAATTATTTCTTAAGGGCTAAGCCAAAGTTATAACTTAATGGACAGCATTGCTTTTTCTAATATTTCTGAATCTAATATTGTTGCCACACATCCTTGCCCAATTCCTTTTGGCAAAATGATTCGAATGCCATCTGATGTTTTTTTTTTGTCATGACTCATGACAAATAACATATCTTGGAAGTTGAATGCACAGGACGTTGGCAGTGATACATTGTTGAAATGGTCAATAATTTTTTTTAAGCTTTCATTAGGAACCAGACGCTCTAATAATGCATATCGGTAAGCAATGATAATTCCCATACCAACAGATATACCATGTGGTATATCAAAATTTGACAATGTTTCAATGGCATGACCAAAAGTATGTCCTAAATTTAAAAAAATGCGATTAGAAGGATTTTTTTCTAAAAAATCATCTCCGATAATATTCAACTTTAATTGAATACTCCTTTTTATCAATGGCTCGAACTTAAAATTGTCATAAAAATCAGACTCCTTTTGAAATAATTGACACATGTCATCGAATAATACTTGATCACAAATTAATCCATGCTTCATAAGTTCAACGTATCCGGATTTGATCTGATTCAAGGGCAAAGTTTTTAAAAAATCTACATTACACAAGGTGATTTTTGGTGGATAAAAACATCCAACCATATTTTTAATATGACCATGATTGATCCCCGTTTTTCCCCCGATAGAGCTGTCAACTTGGGACAATAACGTTGTTGGAACAAACACCCAATCAATACCACGTAGTAACGTTGCTGCAACAAATCCACATACATCACCAATTGTTCCACCCCCAACTGCTATCAAGATTGTGCACCTATCTACGTAAGACGCCAAAACACCTATTAATTCTGAATAAGACGCTATTGATTTTGTAGATTCACCCGAAGACCACGGAATCAAAATTTTCGCCTGTGGGCATATGGATTTGATGAGTGTGTAATCAAAAAATTGATCATACACCACCACACAATTTGAAATGGATTTTAAAACATCAAAAGAACGGGAAAAACAAACCTGTGATTCACTAAATTTTGAATAACCGTAAGTTATCAATGACGTGAAGCGATAAAGTTGACCGTATCAATCATACGATTAGAAAATCCCCACTCATTGTCATACCATGCAAGGATACGTCCCATACGCGGACCAACCGTTTGAATTTGGGATAAATCCACAACACAACTATGGGGATCATGATTAAAATCGCATGACACCAATGGTTCATCTGTTGTCGATAAAATTTCGGGATAATTATGTTTGGCCTTTAATACAACATCTTTAATCAGATCGACAGTAAGATCTTGATGAGATGTAAAAACTAAGTCAAGGGCAGATACATTCATCGTTGGCACACGAATGGCAGTGCCGTCCAATTTCCCTTTTAAATGAGGCAATATAAGTGACACTGATTTTGCGGCACCTGTTGTTGTTGGAATCATGGAATGACCAGCAGCACGCGCACGCCTTAAATCTTTATGATAAGAATCAACCAAACGTTGATCACCGGTATACGCATGAATGGTCGTCATATAACCATGATCAATCGTAAAAGCATCATCCAAAGGCTTTACCAATGGCACCAAACAATTGGTGGTACATGATCCATTGGATATAACACGGTGATGAGAGGATATATCATGATGGTTAACACCATAAACAACGGTGATATCAGCTTGCTCGCAAGGGGCAGAAACCACAACTTTTTGTGCACCAAAGTCTCCACAATGTAGCATAGCTTCATCTTTGGTCAAAAATCTCCCAGAACATTCCATAACCAAATCTACCCCTAACTCTTTCCAAGATAAGTGGGATGGATCTTTCTCACAAAAAATCTTAAAGCGATGCGGACCTACACACAAATCACCTTGAGCAATGGAAATGTTATGGCGTAAACGACCATGAACAGAATCATATTTTAAAAGATGGGCATGATCATGGACGGATCCAAGATCATTAATGGCAACAATATCAAAATTTTTTGTTGATTGATCTAAAAACACCCTCATGATCATTCGACCAATACGTCCAAAACCATTGATTGCCACACGATAACGCATGTCGCCCTCCTTTTTTTATATGATTACGATGCAGACTTTGAATTCAAACGTTTTGCTAAACGAGAAATTTTACGGGCAGCTGTGTTTTTATGAATCACACCTTTATTTACACCCTTCATCAATTGACTTTCTGCATTCACAAATGCCTCTTGACGTTCTTTTATATCACTTGATTTGCTGAGAATATCTATTGCTTTTTTAACAAAAGTTCTAATTTTGCTCACACGAGATTTATTTACGGCCGTTTGACGGATCGTTTTTCGGATACATTTTTGTGCAGACTTATGACAAGCCATTATTTTTCACAATAACTATTATTATCATTAGTATGAAAAATGTAGAAAAAAAAATCAAATTGTATGAAAGGAGAGGTAAAGACATACACAAAGAATTTTATTAAAAAAATTTAATAGACGATCCAATTAAATGCATTGTCTTCTGCAGCATCACCTCTAATACATGCTTTATCCTATTTTTGTGTATTTTTTCTTTCTGATATAAATTTTTTTAACAACCAAAAGTTCGTTTACGATTCTCGAACTCTGTTAAGGCGTGATCAAAATCAGACCTTGTGAAATCGGGCCATAAAACGTCCATGAATACCAACTCACTATAAGCCAATTGCCACAGTAAAAAATTACTCAGACGTTTTTCTCCAGATGTGCGAATCAGTAAATCAACGGCAGGGGCTCCTTTGGTATACAAATGATCATTGAATAACGTTTCTGTGATATCAGATGGGGCTAATATTCCATCTTGAACCTTATGGGTAATAGCACGTGTTGCTCTGACTATTTCATCACGCGCACCATAGTTAATAGCCATTAAAACATGAATGCCGGTGCAATTAAATGTAGCATCCTCAACGTCTATCATTAATTTTTGAATATCAGGATGTAAAGGAGAACGATGACCAATGAATGTCACTTTAACATTTTCTTTAATTAATTTGTTTTTTTTTGATTTTAAAAAAAATGCTAATAATTTAAAGTAATCCGAGACCCATGAAGGAATACGTTTCCAATTTTCGGTTGAAAATGCATAAAATGTGATGTGAGACACACCAACGTCGCGGGCATATTCTGTAATGTCCTCTATAACTTCCGCACCTTTTCGGTGACCCTCGATTGAACCGAACCCTTTGTTTTTAGCCCAACGGCCATTTCCATCTAAAATAATCGCAATATGTTTTGGAATCATTTTTTTAAGAATTCATTGTGTTAAAAAAATCATCATTTGTTTTGGTATCTTTGAGTTTATCCAATAAAAACTCCATGGCTTCGATGGTACCCATACCACTTAAAATACGCCTTAAAATCCACACCTTTGACAGAACATGTCGATCAACTAATAACTCTTCCTTACGGGTTCCAGATTTATTGATGTCAATGGCTGGGAAAGTTC
>JBIKYJ010000062.1:0-5542 GCA_044355315.1 Alphaproteobacteria bacterium
ATTTTTGAACTGACTCGCATCTAAAAAAGCAGCCTGAGTGGCTTCCTCCATAGTTTCAAAAACATGATGAGGGTAATTTTTCAGTTGATCCGATAACATAAGTGCGTCTTGCCCAAAGACATAGCTACATTGAACGGAAGACGGCAACGGTAAACATGGAGTGATGCCTTGATCCTTTGCGATACCTCCAATGATCCAAAAAATTTTGTATCCTAAAAAACTATTTAATGCAATGGAAGCCGATGTCCCATTGGTGGCCTTTGAATCGTTAACCACAATCATTTTTGTATCTTGGTAGACGATTTCTTGGCGATGAGGAAGACCTGTGTAAGTTGACAATTTTTCAATAATTTTTTGAATATTTTCACCTGAATGCCGTAAAACAGCAGCAACTGCGGCTGCTATATTTTCCCGTTGATGACGAGCCGTTCCAAGGGGACATATGTATGGATACGATATCCCTTTATACACAATATACTCATCTAACAAGCACAGATCTGCGCCAATATTTTTGGTGGAAACAGACATGGCATTGGGATAACGATTTTTAAGGTGCAGGCCAATATCATGATCAATAACAACAATACGATGTTTGGCTATGTCACATATTTTTTCTTTGGATTTTTGATACGCTTCAACGGTTTTGTGTTTATCTAGATGATCAGGTGTCAGGTTTAAAAAAATAGCAACATCCAAAGGCAAAGGCTTTGATAAATACAATTGAAAAGACGATAACTCTAACACATATGTGTGGGAAGGATTCATTGATAAGCAAGGAATACCAATATTACCCCCCATAGAAGAACCATCAATTAAATGATGAATCAATGTTGTTGTTGTGGATTTTCCATTTGTGCCTGTTATCCCAATGGTGAGAGATTGATGTTTTTTATGTTCAAAAAATATATCAATATCACTGATGATGGGAATAGATCGATTGCGTCCTTCTTCCAAAATGGGATGATTAAAAGGCAGCCCCGGGCTGACTACAATCCTCGATACACTTGTCCAATCAACACGAGGAGATACTTTATCATCAAAGATAACATAGGATTGCCCTGTGTCATTAAAAAAATCAACAACTGACTGCCCTGTTTTACCCAGACCTGCGATTAAATAATGATTAGGATTGTTCATAATTGTTGTATGGTTCTTTAGCAAATTTTAACAAAATACCACCAAAGACCATCAGGGCAATCATGATAAGGAATGATAGTTGAAAATCGTGATATGTATATAAACGAATGGGACCATGGGGCGTCATTTCCGTGTCGCCACTGGAAACATAGTCCAAAGTCCATCCAATAATGGGGGGAATGACCAAAGCACTGGCCATTACAAGGGAATTGGTAAATGCAACGGCGGTGGCGCTGGCTTTTTTGGGAGAATGTTCTTTGACGGCCGTGAAATACAAAATTTGCCCTCCACTGATCATGCCCATGATTAACAAAATCAAACAATTGAGATAAAAATTTGAAATAGTCCCATAAATAACCACAGCAAGCAGGGTTACCGTCAAAAAGCATGACCATGTCATGACTTTTAATCTGGAGCGAAGACGCTCAGATATGAAAGGCGCAATCATACTGCCAATCCCCATTCCAACCAACACCATAATGCCGGCATTAGCTGCCATTTGGTTATCAATATGAAATTTTTTCATTAAAAATGGAATACCCCACAGTTCTGCAAACACGCACAATGGTAAATACATCATGCAACCATACATGCCAATCAACCAATTGTCTTTATTTTGAACAATAATTTTTAAATCTTTTAATATGTGAGATGGGTCATCTGATTGACGTTGATTTTTAATCAATATCAAAGCCATAAGACCGATCAATAGCCCCGCAATACTTAAAATATGCAAAGCATGTACCCAAGATGTATGGTTAGATAGAATGGCAAAAGGCTTTCCCCCAAAGGAACCTCCCAGTGTTCCCATAAACATCGTGACACCTGAGATGATGGCAAACATCGATGGATTTTTAAAAAAACTGCCGATTTTTGCGCAACTCATATACGCACATGCGGACCCCATCCCCATGAGAAAGCGCCCTCCCTGAGCGATCATGACGTGGGATGAAAAAGTAAATAAAACACACCCAATCACACAGAATAAAGACGACGCTGCGATCACCAATTTAGGCCCAATACGATCTACAATGAGACCACACGGTATTTGTAGTGGAACATAAGCCAAGTAATAAAACGATGATATCACTCCAAGCATGGTGGATGATATGGAAAAATAAGACATTAAATCTTGGGTGATGACACTTGGGAATGCTCTTAAAATATATTCATATAAATAAAATGCCCAAGCAATAATCAGCGAAATCCACATCGTATTTGTAATGTATCTGCTTAAAAAAGTGTACCATTTTTTATTAAAAAAATGAAAAATGGTACGTGTTCATGAGTTTCACAGAACATGTGCATGCACATGTTCTGTGAAGTGATTACAATGGAAATCATTAAAATCTTTCAGATCAGCTATGCCAAGACCAAGATATTTATTTATTTGATGGTTTTCCAATACCAACATGCCACCTTAAACGTTATAAAAGATCTCACACAGACTTAAGATACGATGGTCGTGTGGGATATTGTGCTGCAAAAGATTTAAAATATTTCGGAAAGAACTTTACAGTAACGTCAGCTTCTGTTGATGAAAGGGATGTTGTTCCTGAATTAACACAGTCCCTTCAAGGTCATCTCATTGCTGATAAGGGACTGATCCGCCCAGAATTAAAGCAACAGCTCGCATCAGGGGGCCTTTATTTACCTACACCTTTACGTCAAAATATGACAGAACTCATACAATCTGTTGTTTCCTTAATTTCCAACTTTCTTCCGAAAACACTATAAAGTTTCATGCATTAATGCCTGAACAACTTGCACACTCGGTGAAGATATCTGCACTCTTTACAGTAAAAAGCAAACAAAAAAACATTTTTTCAACTTATTATGCAGGTTGCTTGGTATTTTTTAAAAAGCGAGGGATAGCATGAATGTATTGATCAAAATAAGATGGCACAGGACAACTTAATACCAATGCTTCACCGTCATCATCGTTTAATGGGGGTAATTGCATTGAAAAGCTATGTAACATTAATTTAGAGCTATTTTTTTCTTCACCATAAACATCATCTCCGACAATTGGGCAACCTAATGATGCCATATGAACACGTAACTGGTGTTGTCTGCCAGTAGATGGATTAAGCTTGATCCGTGAATAAGAGGCATTTGATGATAAAACAGCATATGATGTATGGGCCGATTTTTCTTCTCGTCCGACCAAAACAGGAGAATCAATGATTCCTTTGGATGGCCTTGGCTTACCATGAACGATAGCAATATATGTTTTATGGATGTCATGGGTTTTAAAGTATCCTGTCAATTTTTGTGCCGCTTTTAAATTTTTAGCCACAATAAGCAGTCCACTGGTTTTTTTATCCAAACGATGAACAAGACGAATGTTTGGATCGATGCATTTTAAAATATCATCCAAAGAGACAGCTATTCTTGTTCCCCCTTGGCACGCCAAACCACATGGTTTATTTAAAGCAATAATATGATCATCTTCAAATAAAATATATTGTTTTAAATCCTTTGCTTCGTTATGTAAATGCCTTTCTTTTTGAACGATATAGGATGATGGAACTTGTTTAATGTTGACAATCATCCCGGTTGATAAACGATCAGATGAAGCCGATTTACGTCCATCAATTTTGATTTTTTTATCACGCAAAGCTTTTTCAATAAAACTTTGGCTCCAATGATAATCCTTAAGTTGCATTCTTAGAAATTTATCTAAGCGCATGCCGTTATATATATCTAAAACTATAATAGTGTGGTGTGTCATGAGTGTGCTCCAATTAAATAATGTTGTGTATCGTCATCTATATGAGGTATTGTCATGGGATGACGTGGTGATAAATCAGTCCATTTAAATGAATAGAGGGACAAACATTCTTCACATATCACATCCCAATGATGAGAAGCGTGATAACATTTCTCACATTGCCACGCAAATGAACGCTCAACTTCTAAAGGATTGACCAAATTGACCATGGAACCATGAGGATTTTTTTGCGCGTATTCAAGTAACATTAAATATTCAATTTTTTGATTTGTTTCATACAGCTCTTTGAGCGCAGGGATTAATTGGTTGAAATCTTTTTCCTCGAACGCACTTTGAGCTTGTAGTAATAATGATTCAAAATGTTTGGGGTGTATCGATATCAATGGCATCAAGGCAGATAAAAAATGAATATCTCCCGGATGATCACATTTTAACCACCCATGCCCCAATAATCGGTGTGGAGATAATTCATAAGACGCCATCAATACTTTTTTTGCCTTATCTCTTTTGTGATATTTTTCCAATAATAAGGCATAAAAGTATGTTGGAACAATCCACTGTGGGCATGTTTGGTGAATTGTTTTAAGACCGTCCATTTTTTTTTGATCATCCAAAATATGACGAGATTGAACCCATAAACGCGCTGCACAAAATACATCAAAATCTTTTTTAGACATTGATTTTTTAAGCGGGGGGTCTTTTATTAGGTTGATTTTATCTAACATCATGGTAGCTGAGCTTAATTCTTTGACAACCCATGGTGAATCAGGTCTCAATAAGAAAGCTTTAAGAGCGTATTCATAGGCATCTTTCCAATTTTTTTCAAGTTTTGCACATTGATACAAACCTTGTGCCCCTAAAAAACTTAAACGAGGATGTGTTAACATTTGACGATATAATTTTTCAGCCCCCTGTACATCATCCAAAGACAAAGCAGATTGTGCCAAAAAATGAGTTAAAACGGAATCACCAGGGATAAATTCTTGACATAGATGAATCAGATCTTTGGCCTCTTCTGGTTGCCCTGCAAACAGAGCACTAATGCTGTCGACTAAAAGGGCCTGTCCTTTATCCCGTTGCTTTCTTAAAACAAATTTTTGATAAATAATCGGAATTTTAAGTATTTTTCTCCATATTTTGTGTATAAGCGTGTATATAAAAAAAATAACAACCACTGAAGCAACACATAAACCAATAGGACAATCAATGGTATAATCTAACCACTCAATATGCACATGCCCCGGGTAGATGGCAATAACAGCGATCATCCCAATAAAAAAAAACAACAAGACAATCGTCGACATCACATAAAATCCTCAATAAAAATATACACTATTTGTGTCATAACCACACGAAGATGAAGACTATTATCAAATTGTAGCAGTTTTATTTTGTCACATGTATCTGGACTTTTTCATTTTTCTATCATCTTATGTTGACTTCTATCCTAACTTCATCATATCACAGCATCACAATTATGCTATCCTGAAAAAAAACATCTCGGAAGATACCTCATGACCACTCAAAAAGATTTTCTTGATCCAAAAAATGACCTTGCGTTTAAAAAGATTTTTGAACTGCCCAAGCATGAGCATATCCTTCGTCATTTTCTTAACACCATTTTACATCGTCAAGGATGCAACAAGATTGTCAAAGTAGAGCCCTTGCCTC
>JBIKYJ010000063.1:0-5501 GCA_044355315.1 Alphaproteobacteria bacterium
TGACGGGTGGTTTGGACGGTCTCAAGGTCCTTATCAACATTTAAAAATTGCCCAAGTGCGTGCTATTGAACTCGCAATACCTATGATTCGTTGTTGCAATACTGGTATATCATGCATTATCGATTCCAAAGGTCGTATAGAATCACGTCTAGATTTAATGAATACAGGGTACATTGATCATGAAATTAAGATAACTGCTATCCACTGAAAGGAGCTAGCAGTGTCAATAGATTCGATTACATTTTACCATGTCCGTGGCAACGTAAATCCATTTTTTTTAAGAGCCGTCATATTGTTGAGTGGATTTCCGTTGCCACGAGAATGACATTTTTCATAGTGCTGATACGTAAGTAAGGTTCCTCATTCAGAGAACTATAGTTTTTTCTATTCTATCTTTTAATGAATAAGATTGGATGATTTTTTATTTTGATCTTCTTGAGACTCCATAAAAGCAGAAGCAAAATCAACAGGCGCTAAAACAATGGGAGGAATACCACCGTGCATAGTAATATCAGCAATTAATTGCCTTGCAAAGGGAAATAACAATGTTGGAGCATGTATACATAACAAAACTTGTTTGTCATGATCTGATACATCTTGATTGACGAAAACAATATTTTCATACAAAACGTCTAAAATAAAAGCAGTTTTTTCTTGAATGGTTGCATTAATTTTTATTTGAAGAGCGATAGTAAAGTGATCATCATTAATTTTATGAATAGCATTATCAATTTTTATATCAATATCAGGTGCTTCATCTGCCCAAGTCCAAAAACAATAATTTTCAAATGATACATCTTTCACATATTGATGTCGAATTTCAAAGGGTTTTGATTGTTGTTTCATGTTAATTTTAAGGGGATAAATCTTTAATTAATTGTCTCTATTTTATTAAAAAAAATCAATTGTGATTTCAAGCCATTACACTGATACGTACGTATCAATGTAATGACAAGATGAATAAAAAGATAAAAATTCAGACAACCTTAATGCACTCAACTATATATTAATGTGAAAAAATATCCAAAAACATATGATATGCATTAATTTTACTTTGAACATCACTGGGATGAATCACATTAGTTTTTGAATCAATAGATATCCCTATCAAACCACAGTCACGGGCTATATCAATGGTTGTTGGGCCAATTGTGGGGGTGTCTAAAAAATCATGTTGATTGGTTTTATGGCGTTTGATCAAAACACCAGCACTCTTAATTTTTTTTAAATTTTTGCATCGCTGGATCAAATGATCAGTTCCTTCCGCTGCCTCAATACCTAAAACAATCCCATGTTCCACAACAATCGATTGTCCAATATCAAAAGGTGACAGAGTTTTTAAAACCATATGGCCATGCTCAATGTCTTGTTTCGTTATGGGATCAATCAAATCTAGGTTACAAGATTCTGTTGTCATGCTGGGGGGGGGGTGCATGGTAAAGCCTTCTCCTTCAATCATGTTTGCAATAGCTTGCAGTAACCCATCA
The DNA here is from genome assembly GCA_044355315.1 of Alphaproteobacteria bacterium. Classification (GTDB taxonomy): domain Bacteria; phylum Pseudomonadota; class Alphaproteobacteria; order JALRGP01; family JALRGP01; genus JALRGP01. The sequence goes on from JBIKYJ010000063.1 coordinate 1,488, forward strand.
TCCCCTTTTAAAAAAGAGGATCCCAAACGAATCAACCATTTGGCACCGAGATAATCAACCTTTAACTGCGCCAGGGATGGTCTCTTGATGTCACCAATCATCATGATATGGGTAATGTGAAGGCTTTTAAAAAATGATATTATGGCTTTAACTTGTCCAAGAGATGTCCATAAAATTGGACAACCACACAGATTTAGGTCGGGATGGCTGGTATTATTAAAAGCGACAATGGCGTCAATCTTGCTAATTGTGCAGATATGTTTGGGCAGATCTCCTCCGCCCGCAATGAGTCCAACTTTCATAACACCATATCCAATAATTCTCTTGACACAGGGGTACTGACCAATTGAATATCGCATCCGGCTTCGGCTGATTGATAAATACGCTCCTTTAAAGACAGAGGATTTAAGGCATTCATTCTTAAACAATCCGTGATCAGGGTTCCTTTGAAGCCAATGTCATTTCGAATATAATCAATGGCCAATTTTGAAAGCGTGACTGGTGTTGTTGGATCGAGTGCCTCTATAATCGCATGGGAGGTCATGGCCATTCCTTGATAATGTTGAGAAATCTCTTTAAATACCCAAAAATCCTCATTTTTTAATGTGTCAATGAGTGTATTAATAATGGTGATGTGAGAATGAGGATCGCATGACGCTCGTCCCAGTCCCGGGATGTGCTTTATTATACACCCTAATCCAACCTCATCAAATGCCCGTTTCCATACATAATACAATTCCAAGATACGCTTTGGATTACTTGAAAACGCTCGATTCCCAATGACAGGGTCGGCTCCTTTTATATATACATCACAACAGGGAGCACAATCCACATCAATGCCTAAGTTTTTTAATTCTGTACCCATATTTAAACAAGATTCATACAATTCCTGTGAGTCTTTGTATTCAAATGATAACAAAGGAGGATCTTGCCTCCAGGGAAGACGTTGGACTCGTCCTCCTTCCTGGTCAATGAAAATTTGGCAGCAAGGCACATGAGTTTTAATAGACGACGTTAATGCGGTGACCTGTTCACGAGTTTCACAATTGCGTTTAAATAAAATGACCCCAAATGGTTGTAGAGATGACAACAAATTCACCTCGAGTTGCGTTAAAGCAAAACCCTGGATACCTGTGATGATTTTGATCATAATTTTAATTCTAAACCCAAAGATTCCATAGTAGTTATGACTTTTTGATAATAGTCATTTGCCTCATCTTCACTTAATGTTTTCTCATTGGATTGGAAGGTGACCCGAAAGGCAATGGAATCTCCATATAAATCAAAGGGGTGAACATTTTTGACAAAAGGGCCCACTTTGTATACATGTTTTTCAATTGCGGAAAAGGAGACCTGTTTTTTAAAAATAAAACAAAAATCCCGAACCACCTTTGGGTAAATGGAGGGTTTATCGAATATTTTAAAACTGGCAAGTTTTGGAAGTTTTTCCAAAAACAACTCAAAAGCAAACGCTTTTTTCATAGATTTTGGGTGAATTGCCCCCATATGTCCAATCGCTTGTTTTCCCAGTTTAATGGTGGCCGATTGATAAGGATGATAAACGGCCAAAGAGCACGGTTCCAATTGATAGTTTTTTATGCCATATTGTTTTAATATTACCTCCACGTCTCCCTTGATATCGAAAAAATCAAAATACTGTAAATCGTTGATCACAGTTTTGTCCGATTTTTTTCCATAACACAGACCCGCCAATACAATCGTTTGGTATAAATCATACTCCTTAGAATAAACGGGGGCCTGTTCAAGAATTTTAATGGATTCCTGGCCATAGGACATCAAAGACGTTGCATGTTCTAATAGGGATGGGATAATGGAGTCTCGCATATATCCCCATTCTTTCGATAATGGATTTTGAAGAGGTAAAGATGTCTCATGTTTTGTAAAAGAAAACGTCATCACTTCTTGGTATCCAAGAGCGTAACAATGAGACAAAATGTCTGAAGATTCATAAACCTTAGCTGATTTGACAGGAAGGTCACAAGATTTTAAATGATCATATCCATAAATGCGCAAGACTTCTTCGACAATGTCTTCAGGAATTGAAATGTCATGGCGGTAAGTGGGCACCGTGACTATACCATTTTCATAGGACATCTGTAACCTTGATAATAATGAGCACACTTGGTTCAAAGTAAGATCAACACCCGTCATTTTAAAAATTAATGAATGGTCAAAAGAAATACGTTTTAATGAAGCAGCAGACATATGAATAAAACTATTTTGGATGGTTGCACCTGCCTCTTTAAATAATGTTAAAATTTGACGTAGATGATCCTCAAATCCCCCTTGATCAACACCCCTCTCAAATCTCATTTTGGCATCGGTTGTGAGATGAAGAGCTTGCCCTGCTTTTGAAATGGCAATGGGATCAAAAATTCCTGCTTCCAAGAGAACATGTTTTGTCTTTGATGAGCATGCCGTTGTCTTACCGCCAATGATTCCAGCAAGAGCAATGATACCGCCGTCATCTTCGATGACAATAGCATTAGGAGGAAGTGTATAGGTAATATCGTTGAGTGCTTCAAATGATTCACCTCCCTTTGACAGACCAAGGCGAACTTGCCCCTTGATCAAAGCGGCGTCATAGGCATGAAAAGGTTGCCCGCATTCCAACATCATGAAGTTTGTCAAATCAACGGCTGGGTGAATCAATTTTTGTCCAACCGATACTAAGTGATTCGACAATGAATGGGCATGCATTGATGATATATCCATCTGAATCAAAGCAAAACAAGAGGCAGAACCATAGATGTAACTTAAAAAAGATTGAAATTTTTCACTGTGCACAGATTTAAATGGATTGACATAAGAGCCCAAACCGGCTGCCACTACATCTCGAGCGATTCCTTTAATAGAAAAGCAATCCCCACGATTGGGGGTTAAACTCACATCAATAAACGTATCATCCTGATTTAATACTTCGCAAAGGGGCGTTCCAGGAATGAGATCTCCATCCAATTCCATAATGCCACCAGAACTGTCTAAAAGTCCGAGCTCTTCTTGTGAGCACAGCATTCCAAAACTCTCAACACCTCTGATCATGCCTTTTTTTAAAGGGGTTTTTGTGGAAGGGATGATGGCCCCCATGTGGGCAAAGGCGGTGACAAGACCAGACCTTGCATTTTTTGCACCACATACAACTTGCACAAGGTTGTTATCTCCAATATTGACATAACACACATTCAAACGATCAGCTTTGGGATGGGGCTCAATACGCTCAATCTTTCCAACACACATACGTTCAAAATCTTTTGCAAAAAAATGAACATCTTCAACTTCTATGCCTAAAAATGGAAGTTTTTCAATAACATACTCAATATCAGAATTCAAATGACAATACCTTTTGAGCCAATGATGTGTTAGTTTCATTTTTTATTTTTGACTATTGATTTTATTAATATTATCTTGAAAATTCACCTGATTACAATTGTTGTATGAGTTCGGACGTGATTAAAAATTGTGCAGAGTTTAAAATCTTTAGAAGAGGCATTGATGATTTTAAAAGAATACCCATGATGGCTTACCACCCGACCCTATGACGGTAAGCCCAAAGTTTGGGTATAGGAATCATGTTTAAGGCAGCATTTGCAAGGAATCTGAGACCTTTTTTGAAAAAAGAAACAACTGATCTCAAGAGTTTTTTTTTGACCCTTTTGTGATGTCATCATTCTCATCCATCATTCCAGTCGATACGGCGAAGTACATAGCAATCGTCAGTACCAAGATCAGCCTCTCTATTCGCTTTGGGTCTGTTAAGTGAGTGCTGGTGATCCCAAACCCTTTGGATTTAAAGTCGCAAAACATGGCTTCGATTCCCCATCTTTGTCCGTAACTCAAAACTGTCTCTTTGGAAGGATCTGCTAATAACGTTACATCTGTGTCCTCTGGAATCCATTGGGACACCGCATCTAATAATTCTTTTTGAATATTAAAACCAATAGCGCCCTTTGTCTCAATCACCTTCCAAGCAATAGGAATACCGCGCTTTCCAAC
>JBIKYJ010000016.1:0-13522 GCA_044355315.1 Alphaproteobacteria bacterium
TCAGTCAAAAAGACAGCCTTAAAGTTATCAACACTATTAAACATCACAGCCCTATTATTATCAGCATCAGCAAGTCTGGTGAAACCATTGAAACCATTTTTCAAACACATTTTTTTTGGCAACATTTAATAGGATACGATGTGACGTGGATAGGCATTACCGAAGATCGCTCTTCTACATTATTTGATTTTTATCAAAAACACACATTTACGTTTTACCCTCACCCTGAAGATGTGGGGGGGCGCTTTAGTATCTTTACAGTTGTGTCTATGATTCCATTTGCAATCAAGGGTCATGACGTTTCGAAATTTCGCCAAGGAGCCCTTAAGATTTTTGACTCATACCAAAATGGGTTATATATACCGTCATCCTTTTTTAAAGATGCTTACGACGAGGGAAAACGTCTGTTGGTTGTGATGACGTATGGATCATCTTTGAATCAATGGGCACAATGGTTTTTACAGTTATTTTCTGAAAGCTTAGGAAAATGCAAAGACAAAGGAATCACACCCCTTCACTCCAAAGGCCCTATGGATCAGCATTCTCAATTGCAATTGTATATGGATGGTCCCGAGGATAAAATGTATTGGATGATTTACGTTAAAGAACATGGTGATTTTGTGTGGAATACAAGCCCTATGCAACACGTCATGCAAGCTTGTTATCAAGGAACTAAAGAGTCTCTCAAACCTTGCCGTTTTTTGAACATAGATACTACGGATGAAGGGGTGATGGGACAATTTTTTGCCAAATGCTTTTTGGACATTTTACATTTAGCTCACCAATGGGATATTAACCCTTTTGACCAACCAGCCATTGAAACGCTTAAAAAAAACATTAGTTCTTTCATGTCATAAGTTGAATTTGAATTTACGATCAAAATAATTCACGCTACTATTTCTTTAAGATCTATTAAAAGCTAAAGGCTGATTTTTTATGACAACGAGATGGACAGTGAATGAAGCAAAAAATATTTATCATCTTCCTTTTTATGATTTGATGTTTAAAGCTCAAACGGTACATAGGGAGTATTTTTCTTCTTATCATATTCAAATCAGTACTCTTCTTAGTATTAAAACGGGAGGATGTCCTGAAAATTGTTCCTATTGTCCTCAGTCGGCTCATTATCAAACGAACCTAAAAAAAGAGCCCTTAATGGCAACAGATGATGTGATTGCGGCCGCTCAAAAGGCCAAAGACGCCGGAGCCACCCGTTTTTGTTTAGGCGCGGCATGGCGAGGACCTCGTGATGAGGATATTGCAAAAGTTTGCGATATGGTAATTGCTGTTAAAAAAATGGGTCTTGAAACATGCGTGACACTGGGATTGCTCAAAGATGGTCAGGCTGAGCGTTTAAAGGAAGCCGGACTTGATTATTACAACCACAATATTGATACTTCTGAAGAATTTTATTCAAAAATAATTACAACGCGTACCTTTCAAGATCGTCTTGATACCCTTGAAAAAGTTCGACAGAGTGGCTTAAAAGTGTGTTGCGGAGGAATCCTTGGTATGGGTGAAACCACCACAGATCGCATTGACATGTTGGTAACATTGGCGAATTTGACTGAACCACCAGAATCCGTCCCTATCAATCAACTTATTCGAATTCCTGGAACTCCACTGAACGGAACAGAGGACGTTGATTCTTTTGATTTTATTCGAATCATTGCCTTGGCTCGTATTTTAATGCCAAGATCTTATGTAAGATTGTCTGCGGGACGCGAGCAGATGAGTGATGAGATGCAAGCATTATGTTTTTTGGCTGGAGCCAATTCCATTTTTTATGGAGAAAAATTGTTAACAACAGACAATCCTATACCCGATAAAGATGATGCTTTGTTTCAAAAACTTGGAATTGAAAAATCTTATTGTGTTAAAGAATCTTAGCTACAATCGTAAGCATTAAGGTTATTTCAATTAGTTACCTTACTAGGTATCGACATGATAGCATATGTCATTCCTAAGCTTTTCCTTTATCATTCCCGCGCAAGCGGGAATCAACTCAATATGTTAATTTTTAAAAAAATGGATATCATTAATAAAAGAAAACATCATTTTCGCTTTTAAAAATTTCAAAAGCTAGTAGTTTTATGGAGAGGAGTAACCTTGTTTTTTAAAAAATTTTATATAAAATGGATCCATTTTATATCAAAAAATAAAACAAACCATGATATTTTTCGTCGATTCGAATCCAATCAACACGTACTTAACATACGTTTTTTAGGTACGAAAGAAGAACAACGTTATTATGACTATGGTTTTACGCCGTTAATGCTACATATGTGTAATCATGAAAAATTTGGATGGAGCTTGAGCAATATCAAAAAAAAACGGCAGTATATGTGGGACACGTATAAACCATCAGTAGTTTTAAAAAACAATACGCCTTTAAAAGTCATTCCTAGAATCTTGCATAAAATTTGGCTCACCTCTTGTGACAAACCAACGCCGCTTCCTGATGTTTTTATGAAAAACATTGATCGTGATCATCATCATTTAGATGGAAATTGGACTTATATCTTGTGGGGCGAAGAGGAATCTTTTTCTGATATCCCTCAATTTTGTATTAGAAAAAGCCCCACTATTTTCAAAAATCATCCGATGTATTCTCTATACGAAAAATTCTTAAAAGAAGATCAATTTGGGGGAGCATCAGATATTTTAAGATTGATAATTTTAGAAAAATATGGCGGTGTTTACATGGACGTGGATGCATATATAACAAGACGTATTGATTTTTTTGTGGATTATTATGATTTTGTTATTAGCAGTGATAGTGATAGAGCTAGTGCTATTTGTAACAGTGTCATGTTAATGAGTCCCAAAAATCCTATTATTCAATCATTTTTCGAATGTATTAACGATGAGTGGTATGATTCTATACTTAAAGATCCACTTAAAAGCTTTTCCAATCATATTTATAACGTCGTGTTTAAAACGGGTCCATTTCGATTAACCCTTGTGATCGATCATGCAATGGATAGTCATAAACCTCAAATTATTTTACCCAGGAATTTTTTAATGAAAGGTTTGTTTTTCGCCCATGAGCGTGTAGGTAGTTGGGTAAAAAAATAAGAGTCTTAACCAAGATTTGGAATTGTTTTTTTATGATGTACGTGAACACAATGTTTAAGAATTGCAAAGTCAAAATGATGATGTTTTTGGGCCTCTTTAATTTCATCCATAAGATGTTCACCTTTTAGGAAAAAACCTTCAGTATGAGGTTTCATCCAATCAATCAATTGAGACAAAGAAGCCAATGCCCTTGCCACCACATAATGATGAGGTAACATCGGTAAAATATTTTCGATGCGATCATGATGAACCGTCGCCTTCATAGATAATTCACTTAATACAAATTTTAAAAATGAGGCTTTTTTACCATTTGATTCAATCATATGGACGTTTTGATAGCCTTGTAATACAAAAAATATTCCCGGCATCCCATTTCCGCTGCCCAAATCAACGATAGGATCTTTAGAAGATGTATATTGCTCAACAGTTGAGACAAAATTTTGGCAACAAGGAATATGATAGGTCCATAACCGCTCAATGTCACGGCAAAGATTCATCTTTTTTGACCATTTTTTTAAAATGGTCACATATGTTTTAAGGGCGTCCATGGAGATACAATCCTTTATGATAACGAGGATAATAAGAATACACAACACCACCATTGAACGGATCTAATGGCTTATGTAAAATGTCACTGTAAAATACAGATAATTTTTTCAAATTCAAATTTTTATATTTTGTCATGGCCGTAAACTCTTGTCCCAAATAACACCCCTTATCAAAAGATATGCCATTAAATGTATCTAAGCCCATTTCCAATGGAATGGCGTTATTTAAGATATCACTATCATCTGGCAAACACATATCGAAACGCCTGTCATGATACCAATCACCGGTATCAGCTGTATCACCATATAAGCGACAACCAAGATCAGGATGACGAGGATCCTTAATGCCCATATGTGGATCCATGCGAACAAGACTATCTAATCGTTGAATCTCAATGTGGCGGCGCATCTTGTATTTTTGTAAAAACAGTTCAATCATGAGAGTTTTATGTGTTGGAACATCTAAAACCCACCCTTTTAAATCTAAAGACTCATGAATAAAAATATCACTTAAATAGCGTCCTTGGGGTGTTAAAATTAAAGAATAGATACAGTCTTGGGTATTTAATTTTAATACGTCTTGGGTTATGAGCCCTTGTAAAAAAGGACCAATGTCATCACCCTTTAATAGTAAACAACGGCGATTGTACATAGATGGTTACACCTCTCCAATTTTTAAATATTTCTCAACACGCTTATCAAAAAAATTTGGATCTTTTTTAATAATCTCCAAAGCTTTTTGAATGGCTTGTCCTGTGGATTCAATCGCCAAATTGGGGTGTCTATGGGCACCTCCCAAAGGTTCTTCAATAATGTGGTCAATTAATTTAAAAGATAATAGCTCTTGAGATGTTAATTTTTGAGCAGCAGCTGCGTCTTGGGCACGCGCTGCACTTTTAAATAATATCGATGCACACCCTTCCGGAGAAATGACTGAATAAATGGAATGCTCTAACATCATCACATAATCGGATGCAGCCATGGCAATAGCGCCTCCAGATCCACCTTCTCCAATAATAACACTAATAATAGGAGATTCGGTATTGAGGCATGCTTCAATAGAAGCAGCAATAGCTTGGGCTTGGCCGCGTTCTTCTGCATCAATTCCAGGATAAGCACCGGGCGTATCAATAAACGTGATCACAGGTAAACGAAAACGATGAGCCATATTAAACAAGCGAGTGGCCTTTCGATATCCTTCAGGCTTTGGCATACCAAATTGACATTTAATACGCTCATTCACATCCGTTCCTTTTTCTTGACCAATTACCATGACCGGTATGTTTTTGAATAAAGCGAGTCCACCAATAATTGCATGATCATCTCCAAATGCTCTATCTCCGCTTAACAATGATATGTTTGTAAATAACTGACTAAGGTAATGCTGAAATTTTGGACGTTGTTGATGGCGAGCCACTTGAACCTTTTGCCAAGGTGTTAGTGATTTATAAATGTCTCTAACAATTTTATCTAATTTTTCCTGTAGGCGTACCAAATCACCTTGGATATTTTTAACCGGGGTATGCTTTAATTCTTCTATTTTTTGAAAAAGTTCCATAATTGGCTTTTCGAATTCTAAAAACTGCATGTATGTTGTTGATGAGATGCCTTTAACAAAAGACTCACATAAAAATGATCATGATGTCAAAGCGTTGTCCAAGTTGGTAACAGGGCCTACGCATGAAGGAAAATTTTTTTTATAGGGATTTCTCAAAAGAAAAAACACAGATATCGATGACGAAAAAATGATGTGCATTTCTATATTTTATTAAAAAAAATTAAATATTTTTTAATAATTTTTTACAATAATCAATTAATAAAAACAAAAAATACAGCAGTACAATGTTTAAAAAAATCGTAGTTTATTCGGCGTTACTGGTCACATCCGTGAGCTCACAATTGAAATTTGAGGACTTGATTGGTTTGGATCAAGTTTTAACAAAACAATACCGTGATCTATCTCCGTCGATGGGATATATCATGTCTCAAAAAAATGTTTTGCATAATTTGCGTAATTACTTTAACTTTGATTATGACAAGACGCGACCCGTTAACGATCGCCCTTTGGACTCTATCTGCTATCTTATCAAAAAACTATTTACGTCTCCTTCAGGAACACTTGCGATTGGAGGAGAGGATGATATTGGAAAAAATATGACATTTAAAGATATTGGTGTGATGATTGGGATTATTCATTCAAATAAAGATAAGAACTCTGATGAGATCGAAGAAATAATTTCTAAAAAAGCTAGATATTACACAGCACATGAGGATGAATTAAAAAAAGAAATATCAGAAATTGATACTAAGAAACAATCTTTAACAAAGGATTTACGATCAACTGTAGATCCAAAAGAAAAGAAAAAAATCCAGGAAGCTATACATCAAATAGAAAAAATACGGAAAATTATTGATAATCACGGAAATTTAACTGATATTTTTTATGATGCATACAAAGATTATTTTTCAAAAAAATCTCAAAATTCTAGATCTTTTAAGGACTTCCTTTTAAGGCTAGATTTTTCTTTGCAACAGTTACGCCGTGATATGGATAATCCTCTAAAATACCCACCGGATATTCTTCAAAATATAGTGTTAGGATTTTTGTGGATCAAAGCCGAGACACGTGAAGATTTAAAAGATTTTTTTGATGGTCTTTTTAAAATTATTCCAAAGGCCCAGTGTAGAGAATTTGATACCAAGTTGAAATTATTAACAGATGAAACAATCTTTAATCAAGATATTGAAGCGTTACAGAAAAATCAAGTAGATGATGACAATTTTTACGAAAGAATGTCCAGGATTCTTTTTTGGAATAATGAGGTTTTAAAGCCTCATCCTGTATCGAATACCAGCTACTCTAGCGTTCATGGGTATCAGGGAGATAGACAATCAAAAAATACATACTCTAATTGTGCAGAAGCATCTGTGATGCATACATTAAATATTTTATTGTACGATCCTTATAAAAAAGGATGGATGATGGATAAAATTCAAGAGGCTTCTTTACTAAAAGAATTTTATAGAATGCAAACCGTTGATCGAATTGGACGTCATCATAAAGATTTTTCAAGAATAATCTGTGATTTAAATGTAAAATCAAAATTGAAAAATCATTTGCCCATTACATACTTAAAACAATTGGATGAGAGAGAAAATTTAATAAAATCATATAATGATTCAGATAATTTCATTGAAATCAAGGTCAGCCTTGTGTCCATGATCCTTGCCGTTGAAAAATTATTTAATAGGCTTTTTGCACAGAATTTAAAGACAGAACATTTATTTGATGAAAATAAATTAAAAAATATTATTACAGATAAATATAAAGACTTTTTTAATTTTTTATCGACTGATGTTATTCATCATGAGGGATATTTTAAAAATATTAATTTTCGGAACAATCATTTGTTTGGTGACATCGTTGTAAAAACCTTAGGTAAAGACAAAAAACCTTTATACAAATATACATGGTCATTAAATCAGGGGCATGGATACATTGATAATTTCCAAATGTTACACGAAGAGACTAAGGTTTTAAGAAAAAAAATTTCTAAAAAAATTGAAGAGATAAAAAAGATAAATCTGCATTATTTTTTCAATAATTTTGATTATTCAAAAATAATTGAAGATAAAAAGAACGATCATTTATTTTATAAAATTATGGAGAGTCCAACGGATAGTGTTGATAACATGATTCATGTCGTTAATTTACAAAATGAGATAATATCAAAATGTAAAAAAGATAAAGTAAACGTATTATTGTGTGCAGATTTGTTATCCCAAAAGGTGCTGCGTGGTATTCCTTTTGATGATCCTGCAACTTTTCAAAATTTTTCGAGTACAGTGCCTTTAACAGATGATATTTTAAAAGAATTTAAAGATCACGGGTATCTGAGTAATGTTAAAGATATGTCTATTTATTTATTAAGCACACTAAAAGAGAAAAGCCCCTCTTATGTTTTACAAATATTTGATCTTATCAAAAATTCATTAGAAAATATTCATCCGACACATAATTTTGATTCGCAATGTTTGACATATACATTCCCAAATGTTAAAAATTTAACGATTGATGGTTCTCAGGATATGGTTTTTAAAAAATTAAAAAACTGTTTTCCTGCTGTATCTAACTTAACAATTAATTACTCTATGTTGGATCCGCAGAGGAGAATAAATGCAATAAATGCAGATCATTTGTGTCAATATGTAAAAAATCTTCCTTTGAAAAATGTTGATGCAGCATCATTGGGTTTTCAATGCGAGATAATACACGGAATTCAGTTCATTAAATCTTTGCCGGAAACATTAGAAACATTAATATGGCGTGGAAATGACTTATACAGCAGAAAGAATAACAAGATAATGATTGAATCAAACACAAAGAGCTGTGATTCCAGACTCGAATCTTTTGACAATCGTTTTACAAAATTGAAAGAATTACAGCTTGAAAAATTTAATTTTTCAGATAAGGCATATCAATATCTATTAGAATTTCTGGGTAAAAATGGTGATTTACATACTGTTATTTTTGAAGACACCCTAAAAAATTCACAACCATTGACAATTGTAGAATGTAAAGAAATTCTAGAAATAATATTAAAGCCCAGACGTAAGATAATGTTCTCTTATAAAGATGATATATATAAATTAGATCTTAATAATGATTTTTTTAAGTGGTTAGAAACATTTACAGAATGCTTTGATCAAAAACCAATTTTATGGATAGGGAACACAAAAAATAAAACATTAGAAGAAATTCAAAAACAATATCCAAACCTTTTTTGGTTGGAGTAATACAAGCTGCTCCTGCGTTCACGTAAGGGCCGAGACCTTCCATTTTTTGGAAATCGTCACTTTATTCAGCTGATGATTAGGTAAAACAAAAATTGCTGATAACCGTATATATTTGGTAAAGCCCCTACGTATGAAGAATTTTTTTGAAAAAATGTATTTTAAAAGACTTTAATCAAAATTTGGATACCCCTCCTCTCTTTTGTCGGAAAGGAGGGATATGAATGACTAAGCGACCTCTTCTTGTGAATCGTCAAATTCTTGAAATTGTCCAACAAAATTGCCTTTTTCGTATTCCAAATCACGCATCTTCGCAATTTTTTTCAAACGACGACCCACTTCGCCCGTTCCAGCTGGAATCAAACGACCCACAATCACGTTTTCTTTAAGCCCTGTCAACACGTCAACACGTCCAGACAACGCAGAATCGGTTAAGACCCTGGTTGTTTCTTGGAATGACGCTGCAGAAATGAATGAATTCGTGTGTAAAGACGCCCTTGTGATGCCTTGCAGAACTGGAAATCCAACAGCAGGTGCTTTATTTTCTTTAATCAACGCTTTGTTAACTTTGTCAAAATACAAACGATCTATCTGCTCGCCAACCACAAATTCAGAATCTCCTTTTTGAGTAACTTCTGTTTTTTGAAGCATTTGTCGAACCACAATTTCAATGTGTTTATCGTTAATAGGAACACCTTGTAGATGGTAAACCTTTTGAATTTCACTGACTAAATAGCCTGCTAATGCTTCAACACCTAAAATACGTAATATATCTTGAGGAACTAAACTACCATCAACTAAAAGATCTCCCTTCTCCACCATGTCTCCTTCATGAACAACAATATAACCACCTTTTGGAACAAAATATTCTACAGGTTTATCCATCTCGTTATGAGGAACGACAATTAAACGGCGACGGCTTTTGTAATCTTTACCAAACTCCACACGACCAGCAATTTCCGATAAAATAGCAGGATCTTTTGGAAGGCGTGCTTCAAACAACTCAGACACACGAGGCAAACCACCGGTAATATCACGTGTTTTCTTTGTTTCTCTTGGGATACGGGCAATCACATCACCAGGTTGAACTAATGCGTTGTTATCAACAGTGATAATCGTATCCATGGGCAAGAAATAACGTGCTTCTGTTCCTGATGATAACAAAATTGGTTGACCTTTATCATCACGCAGTTGCAGTATAGGACGTAATTCTTGTGAACGTGCTTGTTGTTTCCAATCCAATACAACACGGCTGAAAATACCGGTTGATTCATCAACAACTTCACGCATAGATAAATCTTGGACTAAATCGATATAATGAACACGTCCTTCTTTTTCCGCAACAAATGGTGTTGTGTATGGATCCCACTCTGCCAAAATTTTTCCTTTAGTGATTTTTTCTTTCTCATCCACCAATAAACGCGCACCATAATTCATACGGTAGGAAATTTGTTCACGTCCTCGTCCATCCACAATCATTATTTCACCATTACGTGACACGATAATTTTGTTACCATGGCGATTCACCACGTATGAAATGTTTTTAAACTTGACCTTACCATCATGAGATGACTCAAGGTTTGATTGCTCAACGCCACGTTGTGCCACACCACCCACGTGGAAGGTACGAAGTGTCAACTGGGTACCAGGTTCACCAATGGATTGAGCCGCAATCACACCCACTGCCTCACCAATATTAACCAAGTTGCCTCTTGCTAAATCACGTCCATAACATTTTGCACATACACCAATTTGGCTTTGACAGGTTAATACCGAACGGACATAAACTTCTTGAACATCAATAGCTTTAATGGCTTCAATACAATCTTCATCAAGTAATGTACCATTTTCAATAATAATTTCTCCATTATCATCTTTAATATCTCCGGCTGCACATCGCCCAAGAATTCTTTCATACAACGATGATATGATATTTTTACCTTCAATCACGGAGGTAATTTTGAGTCCGCGAGATGTTCCGCAATCTTCTTCATGGATAATACAATCTTGAGCAACATCAACTAGACGACGGGTTAAGTAACCAGAGTTAGCAGTTTTAAGGGCCGTATCGGTCAAACCTTTACGTGCACCATTTGTTGAAATAAAGTACTCAATCACGTTCAAACCTTCTTTAAAGTTTGAAATAATTGGTGTTTCAATAATATCACCGGTTGGTTTTGCCATCAAACCCCTCATACCTGCCAACTGCTTCATCTGGGCCACTGATCCGCGTGCTTTGGAGTGGATCATCATAAATACAGAGTTAAAAGGATCCGTTGGCTTACGGTTTGACATGGCTTTCATCATAGCATCGGCAACCTTATCAGTACATTGATCCCATGCGTCAATCACTTTGTTATATTTTTCACCTTGAGTAATCAGACCATCTAAATATTGTTGTTCATATTCAGAGACGATTTTTTTCGTTTCTTGGATCATTTTGGATTTATCTTTTGGAATGACAAGGTCATCTTTACCAAAGGAAATACCAGCTTTTGTCATGTGGGAAAACCCAAGGAACATCATTTGGTCAACGAATACAACCGTGTCTTTTGGTCCGCAAAAACGATGAACATTATCCACCAATTGGCTGATATCCCCGGATGTCAATACTTGATTAACCATAGAATAAGGAATTTTATCGCTTTTTGGTAAAATTCTTGAAATGATAAAGCGCCCCGGTGTTGTGTCCTCAATTTTATAATAAACGTTGCCGCTTTCATCATAATAAGGAACACGAATCTTAACATTGGAATGGTAATGGATCATTTTCTTTTCAAGAGCCAATTCGATTTCAGAAATTCCTGAAAAGACCTTTCCTTCTCCCGGCATCCCTTCACGTAATAAACTTAGGTAATAAATACCTAACACAATATCTTTGGATGGGATAATAATTGGACGTCCACTGGATGGGCTCAAAATGTTGTTGGTAGACATCATTAAAACACGAGATTCCAATTGAGCTTCAAGAGACAACGGCACGTGAACCGCCATTTGGTCTCCGTCAAAGTCTGCGTTAAATGCTGTACATACCAAAGGGTGTAACTGAATGGCTTTACCATCAATGAGTAATGGTTCAAATGCTTGAATACCTAAACGGTGTAACGTTGGTGCGCGGTTGAGTAAAATTGGGTGTTCACGAACAACGTCTTCCAAAACATCGAAAACTTCTGGCCTTTCTTTTTCAACCATTTTTTTAGCTGCCTTCAATGTTGTGGCCAACCCATAGCGTTCCAATTTTGAATAGATAAACGGTCTAAATAGTTCCAAAGCCATTTTTTTTGGCAAACCACATTGATGTAATTTTAATTCTGGTCCAACTACAATCACAGATCGTCCGGAATAATCCACACGTTTACCTAACAGATTTTGACGGAAACGACCTTGTTTACCTTTTAACATATCTGCCAAAGATTTAAGAGGACGTTTATTTGATCCCAAAATGGGTCGACCGCGACGACCATTGTCAAACAATGCATCAACCGATTCTTGGAGCATTCTACGTTCATTACGAATAATAATTTCCGGTGCTTTCAAATCAATTAAGCGTTTTAAACGATTGTTACGATTAATCACACGGCGGTACAGATCGTTTAGATCGCTCGTGGCAAAACGTCCACCGTCTAATGGAACGAGTGGTCTTAAATCTGGTGGGATAACGGGAATGACATCCATGACCATCCATGATGGATCAATTTTTGCCTTCATAAATAATTCCACTAATTTAATACGTTTTAGAATTTTTTTCTTTCTTAAATCAGAAACATCTTCTTCAATTTCTATATTTAATTTATCAAACTCAGCTTGTAAATTGATGTTTTTGAGCATTATTTTTAATGCTTCGGCACCGATCTCGGCTGCAAAACTATCTTCACCGTAAGTATTAAGAGCGTCATAATACTCATCATCCGATAACAGTTGACCGTAGCTTAATGGTGTTAATCCAGGATCAGTCACAATATAACTTTCAAAATATAGAACACGCTCCATATCTTTGAAAGTCAAATCTAGTATCATGCTAATACGGCTCGGCAAGGACTTGACAAACCATACATGGGCCACAGGAGACGCTAATTCAATGTGCCCCATACGTTCACGACGAACACGTGAAATTGTGACTTCAACATTACACTTTTCACAAACCGTTCCTTTAAATTTAATACGTTTGTACTTTCCACATAAACACTCATAATCTTTCATTGGACCAAAAATAGCCGCACAAAAAAGTCCATCTTTTTCTGGTCTAAAAGTACGATAATTAATTGTTTCTGGCTTTTTAACCTCACCGTATGACCAAGAACGAATTTTTTCAGGACTTGCAACCCCAATACGAATCAAATCAAATTCCGGCAGAATATCTCCGTGAATTAAACGCTTTTTTTCTTTAGTTAATAACATCACACACTCCTAAAACTTTTTCTCAAATTGCATATCCAATCCCAAAGAACGTAACTCTTTGACTAACACGTTGAAAGATTCCGGAATACCACATTCCATTGTATCTTCTCCACGCACAATTGCATCGTAAGCACGAGCACGTCCAGTCACATCATCGGCTTTGGCTGTCAGCATTTCTTGAAGTGTGTATGCTGCGCCATAACCTTGTAAAGCCCACACCTCCATTTCTCCAAAACGCTGACCACCAAATTGCGCTTTACCACCCAAAGGTTGTTGTGTCACCAAACTGTATGGACCAATAGAACGAGCATGTATCTTATCGTCAACTAAATGGTGTAATTTTAAAATATAGATAAATCCAACAGTTATTTGACGATCAAATGGCTCGCCGGTACGGCCATCATACAATATCACTTGTCCAGAACGCGAAAGACCTACTTTTTCAAGGAGATCTGAAATCTGTTTTTCACTGGCACCATTAAACACAGGCGTTGCAAGTGGAACACCTTTTGTTAAACGCTCACTCATATCCACAAACTCTGACTCTGTTAATTTTTGTATTTCTTCTTTATCTTGAGGAGTGTCATAAATCTCTCCCAGACGTTCTTTTGCTTTATCAAAGTCCAAATGATGGGCGCGGTAATCATCTAACATTTTTTGAACGTGTTTACCCAATTCAAAAGCCGCAGCCCCCAAATGAGTTT
>JBIKYJ010000080.1:0-4120 GCA_044355315.1 Alphaproteobacteria bacterium
ATAATATCAATAGGTGTTCCATCCTCCATATACGGTAAATCTTCTACAGGAACGATTTTTGACACCACACCTTTGTTTCCATGGCGCCCAGCCATCTTATCTCCTGGTTGCAGTTTCCGTTTAACAGCAATGAAAATTTTGACAACCTTTAAAACCCCAGGCGGCAAATCATCACCACGCTTTAATTTTTCAACATTATTTTCAAAATTTTTATCAAGAGTAGCAACACTACTGTCAAAACTTTTTTGGATCTGGTTCATTTCCTTCATCTTATCCGCATCAGCGACAATAATATGCTTCCATTGTAAATACCCCATCTCACTCAACATCTCTTCTGTAATAAGTGTTTTTGCTTTTAATGGTTTTGGACCTGATTGCACCGTTTGACCAACTAACAATTTTGTCATACGTTCAAGATAGCTTTTTTGGAGAATAGCTTTTTCCGTATCACGATTTTTTGCAAATGCTTCTATTTCTTGACGTTCAATTGCAATAGAGCGTTCGTCTTTTTCAACACCTTTTCTTGAGAGAACTCGAACATCTACAACCGTTCCATAAGTCCCAGATGATGCACGTAACGATGTGTCTTTAATATCTGACGATTTTTCTCCAAACACAGCACGTAGCAATTTTTCTTCTGGTGTAACAATATTTTCGCCCTTAGGTGTTACTTTTCCAACCAAAATATCACCAGGTTTAATTTCCGCGCCAACATAAACGATACCGGCGTCATCAAGGTACTTTAATCCACTAGCTGTGACATTTGGAATATCTTTTGTAATTTCTTCATTTCCTAATTTTGTATCTCTGGCTGAAACTTCAAATTCTTCGATATGGATGGAAGAAAAAACATCTTGCTGAACAAGACGCTCTGAAATTAAAATGGAGTCTTCGAAATTATAACCTTGCCATGACATAAAGGCCACACGAACATTACGCCCCAAAGCCAATTCGCCTGTATCAATGGATGGGCCGTCCGCAATCATATCACCCTTTTTAATAACGTCACCACGTTTCACAAGAGGACGTTGATTAATACATGTGCTCATGTTAGATCGTTTAAATTTCATCAATGTATAAATATCTACACCCGTTTTGTTATCATCTTCTTCTTCTGATACTTTGATAACAATTCGATATCCATCTACTTGATCCACAACACCTGAACGTTTTGCAATAACACTGGCTCCGGAATCTTTAGCAACGACAGATTCCATACCAGTACCAACGAGTGGAGCCTCGGCTTTGAGCAACGGAACTGCCTGTCTTTGCATATTTGATCCCATTAATGCACGATTTGCATCATCATTTTCTAAAAATGGAATTAACGATGCGGCAACCGACACGACTTGCTTTGGTGATACATCCATATAGGTAACTGCTTGTTTTGGGAACATGCTGACTTCCCCTTGTTTACGACACACAACGAAATCTTCTTTGATCTGTCCGTCTTTGTCGACAGCAATACTTGCCTGAGCAATAATATGTTTACCTTCTTCTCTGGCATTCATATACAGAATTTCATCGGTAACTTTGCCGTCCACAACTTTACGATATGGTGTTTCAATAAACCCGTATTGATTAACGTTTGCATAAATCGCCAATGAGTTAATTAAACCAATATTTGGACCTTCGGGCGTT
Organism: Alphaproteobacteria bacterium; assembly: GCA_044355315.1. Classification (GTDB taxonomy): domain Bacteria; phylum Pseudomonadota; class Alphaproteobacteria; order JALRGP01; family JALRGP01; genus JALRGP01. Next base: position 1,642 of record JBIKYJ010000080.1, read on the forward strand.
TCAATTGGACAAATACGCCCATAGTGAGTGGGATGAACATCGCGAACTTCAAAGCTGGCACGATCGCGAGATAAACCACCTGGGCCGAGCGCAGATAAGCGACGCTTGTGAGTAATTTCTGACAATGGATTTGTTTGGTCCATAAATTGAGATAACTGAGATGTTCCAAAGAACTCCCTTAAAACAGCTGCAATAGGTTTGGCATTTAACAAATCATTCGGCATCGCAGCAGTCACATCAGTTGCTCCCATGCGTTCATAAATTGCACGTTCCATTCTAGCCATTCCAATACGAAATTGATTTTCTAATAACTCACCAACGGATCTGACACGACGGTTAATTAAGCTGTCAATGTCATCTACTTGACCACGTCCATCACGCAAATTTAACAAATGTTTTAACATTTCAATAATATCTTGTTTGCGTAAAACACGCACAGAATCGGGTGTATTCAAATTTAAACTGGCGTTGAATTTGACACGCCCAACGGATGATAAATCATATCTTTCTTCATTAAAAAATAGATTTTCAAATAAATTTTCCGCACTTTCTAAGGTTGGTGGCTCACCAGGTCGTAGTGTCCTATAAATATCCAACAATGCTTCTTCATGATTTTGGTTTTTATCCAATTGAAGAGTTTTTAAAAGATAGGGGCCTGTTGTTTTTTCATCGATCACAACCAAATCAAATGTGTCAATGGATGACGCTCTCATTCTGTCAAGAGTGTCATTATTAATTTCTTGGCCAGCTTCAAAATAAATTTGACCTGTTTCTTCATTAATGTAATCGTGCGCAATATAACGTCCAATCAAAGATTCATCTTTAATTAAAAATTCACTAACACTCTGTTCTTGTAATTTTTTACATAAGCGCTGCGTTAATTTTGTACCATTTTCAACAAGTACCGTATGGTTATTGGGATCTAAGAAATCACACGTGATTTTTTGACCATCCCAATAATTGGGTTCAAATGGGAATATAAAACCGTCGGGCACTTTTTTGTAAGACCAAACCTTATAAAATGTTTGGATAATCTCATCACGAGACATACCAGTGGGAGCGTCTTTTAAGTTAGCTCCTGATACGTAAAAAGATGTTTTGTTTTTTAAACTTTGACCATCATAATTATCCAATGCCATCAAAAATGTCGTCACTAAAAAACGACGACGACGATCAATCCTAGAATACATGATATCCTTGGGATCAAATTCAAGATCCAACCAAGATCCACGGTACGGCACGACGCGCCCTACATATAAAATTTTTCCACTGACACTTCCTTTTCCTTTGTCACTGTCAAAGAAAACCCCAGGACTTCTGTGCATTTGCGATACAACAACACGTTCAATACCATTAATAATAAAGGTGCCGCGGCCTGTTATCAGTGGGATATCTGCAAAATAAACTTCTTGTTCTTTAATGTCACGCATAGATCTAACCTTTGTCACTTCATCAATATCCCATACGATTAATCTAAAAATAACACGTAAAGAAGCAGCATACGTCAATCCTTTTTGACTACACTCCAATTCGCTGAATTGTGGAGGATCAAAATCATAGCGATGAAACTCTAGTTGAACTTTATGACTTGAGTCAAAAATAGGGAAACAACTTTGAAATAATTCTAATAATCCCTTTTTTTCTCTTTGATGATGGGGGATGTTATATTGTAAAAATTGTTCATAAGAAACCTTTTGAAGGGCGATCAAGTTTGGAAGTTGTGCAGTTTCAGCAATTGTACCAAAACTTTTGCGAAAACGTTTGCGATCAGTAAAAGACCTAGCCATGGGAATCTCCTGAGAAAATGAATGACAAAAAAAGACAGATAATAAAAGTCCACTGTCAAGGATAGTCAATCATTGCAGAAAAATCAAGGGCAGTCAAATTTAATAAAATTTTAAGCCTATGATTAAAAATTATGAAGTCACCTGGCACATCCTAAAACTCCAATTTAAACCCTGATTGATTCACTGTCACACATCCACTTGAACAAAATTAGCATGCTCCTGAATGAAATGAAAGCGCGTGGATGGATTTTTTCCCATTAATATCATCACTAATTCATCGCCATGATCACCAACACTCACTTGATATAGCTTTCGAGCGGATGGATCCATAGTGGTGATTTTTAATTGATTTGCATTCATATCCCCAAGACCTTTAAACCGTCCAATATCCACGTTCGTATATTTTTTAAATGTTGTTTTAAGAAGTCGGTCCTGTTCGGCGTCATCTTTGGCGTATTCCACAATATTTTTATAACTGACACGGTAAAGAGGTGGACATGCTAAATAAATATGCCCTTTTTCAATAAGAGGTTTCATTTCCTTAAAGAAAAATGTTAATAATAATGACGCAATATGGGCGCCGTCCACATCGGCGTCCGTCATAATAATGATTTTTCCGTATCTAAGTAACTCAACATTAAAATTTTTTCCAGTTCCACACCCAATGGCTGTAATTAAATCTTTAATTTCCT
>JBIKYJ010000065.1:0-5300 GCA_044355315.1 Alphaproteobacteria bacterium
TGTTAAAGACAAAGGACCATTAAGATCAGAAAAGCTTTTTGATACTTGGTTCACGAAGTCTATGGGGGCCATGCCGGCTGCTTGGGCGCTCTTTTCAATTTTTTGCCCGTGCTCATCTGTTCCTGTTGTAAAAAAAACATCTTCCTTCATCATTCTGTAAAACCTAGCTAAAAAATCACAAATGACACTAGTATAGGCATGGCCAATATGAGGCTTATCGTTAACATAATAGATGGGAGTGGTGATATATTTCATATGAGTATAGATATTTAATTTTATTTAAATTATAGCGTATCGCTATAGCAAAAGATGAGTATCGTTTAAAAACGACAGAACTTCGCAATGATTCAACTAAATTTTTTTTAGATTGTTGCTATAAATACGTTTTTTCAACTACCATATATAAAACAGAAGAATATTTTTTAAATGTCTCAAGATAAACACGTCAACGTTCAAGATGCTTTTTTAAATCATGTGCGCAAAAACAAAACGCCTTTAACGGTTTTTTTAATCAATGGGGTCAAGCTTCAGGGAACTGTATCATGGTTTGATTCATGTACAATTCTACTTCGCAGAGAAGGTCATTGTCAATTGATTTATAAGAAAGCAATTTCTACTTTGATGCCTCATGGTCCTGTTCAATTATTTGACGTATCTGGAGGGTCTGATGGAGCCGTGACCCAGCAGTCAAATGAAGAAGAATTTATGGAACACGAAGAGTTGTTCTAATTCATATTGATGAAAGGCATAAAACATTTTATGCCTTTATAGTATTTTATAGTAATCAATGTTAAAAAAAATCAGTAGCCTTTTGGTTGTTTTGGGATTAATTATTCTATTGTGTTCAAAAGGATTCATTAGGTCATCTTGTTCATCAAATATTATTTTTTATATTCCCAAGGGTTCTAATTTTTTTGATATTGGTAGGTTGTTAGTAGAACAAAAAATATTAAAAAATCCTTGGCTATTTTATTTATGTGCCTGTATTAAAGAAAAAAGAAAAAAAAAATATTACCAAGCAGGGGAACATCTCATTCCAGAAAAATCTACTATATTCACAATTGTTGATATATTAAAAGAAAAACCAATTGAGCGTTGGATCACAATCCCTGAAGGTTGGAGTGTGAGGCAAATTATTAATGACGTTAATAATCACCCTTTTTTAGAGGGCGCAATTGAATCAATGCCAAAAGAAGGTTGTCTTTTTCCATCAACGTATTATTTTATTAAGGGGGAAAAACGTCAAAAAATCATTGATAGAATGAGTAAAAAAATGATTGATGTATTAAACAAAATAAATATTGAAAACCACTATCACATACTGATTCTTGCATCCATTATTCAAAAAGAAGCCGCTAGTAATACTGAGATGCCCTTTATTTCGGCAGTATTTCATAATCGATTAAAAAATAATATGCTGCTGCAAGCTGATCCAACAATCGTTTATGCCTTAAGCCCAGACTTTTCTTTGTCACGGCCTTTGAGTAAAGCTGATTTAAAACTGGACTCTCCTTATAATATGTACCTGTATAAAGGGGTGCCTCCTACGCCTATTTGCTGTCCGGGCTATCATGCTATTAAAGCGGCTGCTTCTCCTGCGCATACCCAAGATTTGTTTTTTGTTAAAGATCCCCATGGTAAAAAACATCAATTTTCAAAAAATTACAAAGATCACCAATATCATGTAAAAAAATTACGTTTATTTGAAAAAAATAAATAAATTTCATTTTATTTATTGATACAATGAATAAAGATATTAAAATATTCAGTTCATTCATCATGTTTAAATATATAGCCTATGTATGGTTCGGATTTATTTTTATGTTTCTAACTCAAGCATCAGACGATTCTGATAAAGATACAGACAAAACAATAGAGGAAACATCAAATGATCAAGATCAAGATGATGAGGGCGAGGATGATGAGGATGATGAGAAAGATCATAATAATAAGGATAAGAATAAAGATGAGAATAATCAAAATATAGACACAGAAGAGGATTGTGTTTTAGAGAACAATAAAACCGTATCTAAAGCTATTTTAAAAATTTTAGATATTGTTGAAAAAAATCCAAAACAATACAAGTCTTTAAATGAAATCAACAAAATTTTTCAAAAATATTATTATCAAAAAAATAAAGAACGTTATGAGATGGTATTAGATGAACCAGAAGATAAATGTGAAAAAATTATTGACACCTGTTTAAAGGATTTAAATTTTTCAAGTCCCAAATGGCCTGAACCGCAACATATCAATAAATGCCAAGGCATTTTATTATTGGGGGCAACGGTCTCCACAATGATTCAAAGAATTGATTTTTTAAAATTATTACTAACAGCTTATCCTGATCTTAAAAAGTCTAAAATCTATTTATTAACAGGTAGGCGCCCTTTAACATCGGATGAAAAAAAAGAGGTTTCTGTTGATGATGAGGGGGAAGCATTTCAAGAATTGTTTCAAAAAATATGTCCAGATCTCGATTTTATTTTAGTGTATTCATCGAATACTGGCATGAGACGGGCAACTACGGAAAGTACGTTTAAACAATGGTTGGAACTAAATCCTCTTAAAGGAACCTATATCTCGATTTCTAGTGAACCTTTTGTGATACATCAAACAATGGTTTTTAGAAATTCTATCGGTGAAGACTATACAACAATTGGGGCTGGCCCTGGTATTTTACCAGAGAGATACAAACATATTAGTGTTCAAAAAAAAGCAGCCATTCTTATGGACGCTCTATCAAAAACAATTTATGAAATGGCACAATGGCAGAAAAAAACACAACAGAAGACTCCATCGACGGACACGACAAAGGATTAAATGGTCCCATAATCATTAAGGATGATCAAGGTATGGACATCGCAAAAATGACATTTAAAGAGGGACTTGCCGAAGGGGAAGCCATTTTTTATGATGAGCACGGTGATATTATGCGTCGCTCATTTTATAAAAATGGTTTCCTTGAGGGGCAATCTGTATCGTATGATACAGATGGACGTGTGGCGTCTATTTCTCATTACACAAAGGATAAACTGAATGGAGAAATGAAAGCTTATCATGAAGGGGAAATCGCTCTTCATTGTTTTTATAAAACAGGTAAATTACATGGAGATTATGTTGTGTACGGAAAAGGTAAAATACGCCTTCATCATGTATATAACATGGGGAAACGAATACGTTAGCTTTATGTCTTTATTGAGCACACACCCCACTTGAATCCAACCAAATGCTATTCTCGTTTTAACTTGAAGATTGGTTTTTTACCGCTCTAAAAGTATGGTTAATACGCGCCTTTAGATTTCTTTAGATCATAGAATTATAAAAAATAGTTAATTTTTTATAATTTTGTGACCTTAATATAAATCACATACAATATATATAAAATTACCTATGATAAAAAATGTATCCGTTTCGTACAGTGGAATCTAAATGGCAAAAAAAGTTTGAACAAAACAAAACTCATTGCATTAAAGACTTGTCAAAAAATCCTCTTTATATCTTAGAAATGCTTCCTTATCCATCTGGAAAAATTCATATGGGGCATGTGCGAAATTATTCTATTGGTGATGCAATGGCTAGGTTTTATAGGGCAAAAGGATATTCTGTGTTGCATCCTATGGGATGGGACGCTTTTGGCCTTCCAGCTGAAAATGCCGCGATGGAGCAAAAAAAACATCCAAAAACATGGACTTACAGTAACATTGACACCATGCGAGTACAATTGATGGCCTTAGGCTTATCTTATGATTGGTCGCGGGAGTTTGCCACATGTGATGAGCTGTATTACGGGTTAGAGCAAAAAATATTTTTGGATTTTTATGATAAGGGCTTGGCTTACCGCAAAGAATCTTGGGTTAATTTTGACCCGGTTGAACAATCGGTATTGGCCAATGAACAGGTGATTAATGGACGTGGATGGCGCTCTGGAGCGTTAGTTGAGAGAAAAAAACTGACCCAATGGTCAATTAAAATTACCGCTTACGCCGAAGAATTATTAAATGATTTAAAAAAACTAACGAAATGGCCAGATAAAGTCTTAAAAATGCAAGAAAATTGGATTGGTAAATCCACAGGCGCCCATATTCATTTCAAAGTTGAGGAATCCAACGAGATCATCACCGTCTTTACAACCAAACCTCACACGTTATTTGGTATGTCATTTTTGGCGATTTCGCCTCACCATCCCTTTACAAAACAGCTTGTAAATCCAAAGGTTAAAGATTTTATCACCGATTGTGATCGTATGATCACTACTGAGGAAGCCATGGCCACCATGGAAAAAAAAGGGACGTGGACTGGGTACCATGCTCATCACCCATTGATCCCTGATCAAAAAATTCCTATTTACATTGCCAATTTTGTGTTATCAGATTACGGAACAGGAGCTTTGTTTGGGTGCCCTGCCCATGATGCACGTGACTTTGAATTTGCCAATCTTTACAATTTACCCATTAAAAGGGTGATTGAGGATGATTCAAATCAAGACTTGCCTTATGTATGCAGTGGCGGCCATATGATCAATTCTGATTTCTTAAATGGAGTGGATCAATCTAAAGCTTTTGAATTAATGATGAATTATTTAGAGGACAAAGGTTTCGGTGCACGTCATGTAACATACCGGTTACGTGATTGGTTGGTATCACGGCAACGGTATTGGGGATGTCCAATTCCAATTATTTATTGCGATCAGTGTGGCCCTCAAAAGGCTCCTTTACCGGTTATCTTACCGGATGATGTATCCTTTGATCATCCTGGTAACCCATTGGATCACCATCCAACTTGGAAACACACGACATGTCCCACATGTGAGGGGAAAGCAGTGCGTGAGACGGATACATTGGATACATTTTTTGAATCATCATGGTATTTTTTAAGGTATTGTTGCCCTCAAGATCCATTTCCACTTGATTTAAGAAAATGTGAACATTTTGCACCCGTTGATTTGTATATTGGGGGCATTGAGCATGCGGTGTTGCATTTGCTGTATGCACGCTTTTTTACAAAGGCTTTGCGTGATATAGGATATGTTAATATGAATGAACCATTTGAGCAATTATTAACCCAAGGTATGGTGTGCCATATGACATACCAAGATTCAGCCGGGAAATGGGTTTATCCAACGGACGTTAAAAAAGAAGGTGATTCGTATTATTGCATCACAACTGATGAAAAAATCACATTGGGACGTCTTGAAAAAATGAGTAAATCAAAAAAAAATGTTGTAGATCCTCAAGATATTATTGACAATTACGGAGCCGATTGTGCCAGGTTATTTATTTTATCAGACACCCCCCCGG
>JBIKYJ010000067.1:0-5231 GCA_044355315.1 Alphaproteobacteria bacterium
ATCCCAATCGTTATTAAAATTTATTGATGATTGTGCTGCTTATGTATTGGCTCCAAAGGGCTACGTGCTAAAACACATTTTAAGTCTGCCTGTGGAACACATGATGGATGAGACCCCTTTATTCCCTTTTAACTATGAAAATCATTTAAAAACATTAAACTCCTCTCAGCAAATGGTCGTAGATCACCTGGTACCTCATCAGTTTTCATGTACATTGATTGATGGGGTGACGGGGTCCGGTAAAACGGAAGTCTATTTTCATCTTGCAAAAAATATTTTAGACCAAGGGCAACAGGTTTTAATTTTGGTCCCAGAAATTGCCTTAACCGCCCAATTATTAAAACGATTTGAAGATGCTTTTGGTCGTCCTGCATGTGTTTGGCATTCACGTTTTCAAAAAAAGGACCGACGATCCACATGGCACCGAGCCATCCAAGGGCATCCCATGGTGGTACTTGGCGCACGCTCATCTTTGTTTTTGCCATTTCAAAATTTAGGACTCATTATTGTTGATGAAGAACATGACCCTTCATTTAAACAAGATACTCAATTGATTTATAACGCTCGGGATATGGCCGTTTTACGAGCAAAGCATGCCAAATGCCCCATTTATTTAGGATCTGCCACTCCGTGTCTTGAGACTTATGTGAATGCAAAAGAAGGAAAATATCATTATTTCCAATTAAAAAATCGTTTTAATGCATCCATGGCATCAATTGTGTTGATTCAAGACCGAGGATCACGTTTTATATCTGCGTCATTGCATACCGCCATTGAAAAGCGACTGAAAAAAAAAGAACAAGTTTTATTGTATATCAACCGTCGGGGCTATGCCCCCGTTGTCATGTGCCAGGAGTGTCGTTGTCGAATTTTTTGTAAAAAATGTTCTGTATCTCTTGTGTATCATAAAAAAGAAGCTATTTTATTATGTCATTATTGTGGGTTTCGCTATGATTATCCCCCCACATGCACACGGTGCCACAGTCAAGAAACCTTTATATTTTCAGGTGTTGGTGTTGAACAAGTCTATGAAGAGGTATCTCAGTTATTCCCTGATGCCGCCATTCAAATGGCCAGCAGTGATGTGATGAAAAGCACAGCCCAGATGGACCATTTTTTACATGTTCTTCAATCCCGTGAATGTGATATTGTGATCGGCACACAAATTTTGGCCAAGGGGCACCATTTTCCATATATTACTTTGGTTGGGGTGATTGACGCCGATATGGGATTGTCCGGAGTTGATTTTAGGTCAGCCGAAAAATCTTATCACCTTTTACACCAGGTATCCGGCAGAGCAGGTCGAGGTGATCTCCCAGGGCAAGTTTTTATTCAAACCTTTGACCCAAATCACCCTTTGTTTCAATCTTTGTGTCAACATAACAGAAATGAATTCTATGATTTTGAATGTGAGACCAGGCGTTCTGCTATGCTTCCCCCTTATGGACGTTTAACAATCATTACTCTATCTGACAGACAAAAATCCATTGTGCGCCAACATAGCTTCATGTGCTTTGATAAGTTACCAAGGACAGAGGCATTAACAGCATTTGGACCAATGGAGGCTTATCTATCTCCACTGAGGGGACAATACCGCTATCAAATTTTGTTAAAATACCCAAAGAATTTTCATATTCAACCTGTTTTAAAGCAATGGGCATTGATGTCAAAACATCCATCTGTTCGTATTCATATTGATATTGATCCTTTGTAGAGATGTGAAAAAGGGCGAAAGATGACGTCTCTTATCATACATGGTGTACGTAAAGTTTGAATATTGAGTATAATTAAAAAATTCTTTAATCAAACCTAATGAATTCCACTATAGTACCTACGGTTGCTTTATCACATGCAAATAATTTCCCATTCCAGCAAAATACCGGTTGTTTTAAAAACTTTTTCTTGAACGATGTTACCCAAAGTTTTCAAATCAAGAGCCGTAGCGTTGTCTGTGTTAATTAAAAAATTACAATGTTTACTAGAAATCTGGGCACCTCCATAAACCATTCCACGACATCCTGCCTGATCAATCAATTCCCAAGCCTTGTAATTTAAAGGATTTTTAAATGTACTCCCTCCTGTTTTAACGCGAACCGGTTGAGATTCCTCACGTTTTTTTTGATACTCATTTATTTTATCAAAAATTAAATTCGGGGGTACAGGGTGTTTTTCAAAAGCAGCTTTTGTGATCACCAATCCATGGGGCAAATGAGATGAACGGTATGAAAATTTGATCTGATCTTTTCGAAGACGTTGCACATCACCATACTGATTGACATATTCAATCCATTGCAAATGATCACATATTTCATGACCATAAGCACCTGCATTCATAAAAATCCCACCTCCAATGGTTCCAGGGATGGTCGATAAAAATTCAAATCCACCAAATCCAAGGTGAGCCATTTCCATGGATAGAGTTCTATCCAACATACCTGCCTCCACAATAATAGAATTGCGGACGATGTTAAAATGGTGTAGGTGCAATTTAATCACAGGGCAAGTGAGACCTTCATCTGATATCAATACATTGGATCCAGCCCCTAAAACAAAGTAATCATCATCTTGGTGATTTTTTAAAAAATAAACCAACTCCTCGGTTGTTTCTGCTTTTAAAAATGTGGCAGCGGAGCCTCCTACTTGAAACCAAGTCAAAGGCGCCAATGAGACATGATGTTTTAGCAATACTGAATCCTTTGAATCTCATACAATTTGCTTCCACCTGGGGTTGGAACCTCGATTTCATCATCTTGTTTTTTCCCAATCAAGGCTCGTGCTAAAGGTGATTCCACTGATAACAACCCTTTTTTAATATCAGATTCTTCGCTGCCAACAATTTGATATGTCACGTTATTTCCCGTATCTTCATCAAGCAGTATAACCGTTGCACCAAAGGTTACGTGGTCGCTCTCAATCGTTGATACATCAATAATTTCTGATCGGCTTAAGCGTTCTTCCAATTCGCAAATGCGCCCTTCTATAAAGCTTTGTCGCTCACGAGCGGCATGATACTCTGCATTTTCTGACAGATCACCATGCTCTCTTGCTTCGGCAATAGCTTTGATGACAGCAGGTCTTTCATTGTTTTTTAAATGATTCAGCTCATCACTAACAAGGTTGTAGCCCTTGAGCGTCATCGGATTTTTTTTATCATCCATGAAGAAGTCTCATAGTGAATTAATAATTTTCTATTATAGTTATTTTTTATCTTAAAATGCAAATCAAAACGGCAATTTTTTTTTTAAAAAATAAATTATTTGTCTAAAATACCACAATTTAATGCTTTTTGAGCGATATCTTTTTGTAGTGTCTCCAAATTTTGATTGTTTAAGGCTTTTTTAAAATAATAGACGGATAGATCGGAATTTTTAATAGCGGCTTCTCCATTTTTTAAAATAAACCCCAGGGTTAGTTGAGCAGGTCCATACCCCCGCTCTGCACTCATAACATACCAAATTAATGCTTTTGTAATATTTTTGCACACACCATCTCCCGTTAAATAACTATCTGCTAATGCCTTCATGGCGGCAGGATGACCATTGATTGATGCTTTTTCAAAGAAAAAATTTGCTTTTTGGGGATCTTTTAATTGCAAACAAAGGAGTCCAGCGAAAAAATCAGACTGAGCAAAGCAATTAATGATTCCCAAAAAAATAATTAGCCAACGCATACCACATGACCGTCCTTTGCAAAAATATATAACATGCCATTGACGATAATCGGTGTCAAGAAAAACTCCAATTCCAATGTCAAAGATTCAATCTCACGTCCCGTTTGAGGATCTATGCGTTTAATGGATCCTTTGGATCCAACAACAATTAAACCTTGAGAGGACAGTAACGGTCCCGACCATTTTTGCGTGGAATCCAATAAAGCGTTCCATTTAACTTGACCACTATTTTTTTTAATGGCCAATAATTCTCCTTGGTTTGTCAGCAAAAATAAGAAGTCCCCATAACCAACAGGGGTGTTGGCTCCTGTGAGGTTTTTTTCAACCAAAATATCGCCATTGTCTAAATTAAACGAACTAAAACGCCCACCAAAGCTGATGGCATGAATAACATTTCCATCTACAACGGGCGCAGCCTTCACTTGTGCCAAGTTTGATAACGTTTCAGTTCGTTGACCAGGAGTTAAGATAGTATTCCATAAAACTTGCCCATCTCTTTTAGAAAAAGCATACATTTCTCCGGATGAAAAAGGTGCAATTACCATGTTATCTTTAACGGCGGGACTGGCTGCACCAAACACAAAAGATGGTTCGTACAACCCATTATATGACCATTTTGGTTCTCCACTTTTTTTATCCAAAACCACAATTTCATTGTTGACGTTAATGTAAAATACCAAATCGTCATCAATGGTTGGACAAGAGCGAATGGGGACTTTTAAATGTTTTTTCCATAAAAATGTTTTTTTAATCAGATCAAAAGCTGCTACATCTCCATGAGAAGTTGTTATGTATAAAACACGATCTTGATCTAATCCTAAACCGCAACCAAAAGCGTCTTCGTTGTAAAAATTTTTAATTGTATGAAGTAATTTTTTTGATTCTATATCAACAATATGAATCTGCGCACCATCACTGCTCATGCATAACATGCCATCACAAGACACGGGAGATGAAAATAATTCATGAGGTTTTGAAATTGTAAAAAATTTTTCTTTCCATAACACCTTAAACCCTTTCAAGTGAAAAGGTGGCATTGCATGAAAAGATGTATATGCGCTTTGCAACCAAGAATGATTATTTTCAAAAGAACGAGGATTTTGAGGCGTATCTATTAAGGTAATATCAACATTACTATCACCTGTTGAGCATATAAAAGGCTCTCTTTTTCCCGGCAGAGGAACCTTTGTCGTTTCACAAGAACTTAAAAATAAACTGCTAATGACCAAAATTCTGTGGCGATTTTTTACAGATAAACGCATCAATGTGATTATAGTATACATGATATTTATTATATATGATTTTTTTTAAAATTTGGGAATATCCTCTTTAAGGAACATCCCACAACCTGGTTAATTACAAAAAATTAACTATTTGTTAACTATTTTTCATACATAATAACAATGGGAAAGAAAGACAGGAGATTTTAAATGCTCGTTGATCACACTACCCCTCACTTTTTAGAAGGTCTTGAGCAGCCTGCATAATAAGATCAAACAAACCAGAAGAACCACCCTGATAATCATGTTGGATCGTTCTCAGTCCTAAGGTAAAAATAGAG
>JBIKYJ010000025.1:0-11056 GCA_044355315.1 Alphaproteobacteria bacterium
CATTGATGATTAATATTAATTCCATTCGGTTTCACACCAATAGGGATTACCTCAGCTCCCAATTCCCACAATACCTTTGGGGCAATTTTGTAGCTGGCTCCGTGGGCACAATCAACGACGATTTTAAGACCGTCCAAACGCATATCTTTTGTAAAGGCACTTTTGACAAATTCTAAATACCTGGATTGACCATCATCCATACGTATCGCTTTTCCTAAATGATGAGCAGGGGCGTATTGTTCATGGCGACCAAATAATTCTTCGATCTCTGTTTCTTGGGTTTTATTTAATTTAGATCCCGTAGAATCAAAAAACTTAATACCGTTATCATCATAAGGATTGTGAGACGCGGAAATCATCACTCCTAAATCTGCCCTTAGCGAACGCGTCAGATAAGCCACGGCTGGTGTTGGAATCGGACCCAACAAAATCACATCCGCCCCCATGGACACAAACCCACTTTGCAAGGCTGATTCCACCATATACCCAGATGAGCGCGTATCTTTTCCAATCACGACTGTTAAACGGTGGGAAAATTTTTCATGGGATTTAAAAAAATAATCTGCAGTTGCAAGGGCAATACCTACAATCGCATTGGGAGTCATGGGAAAAATATTGGCTTTTCCGCGAATACCATCGGTTCCAAATAATTTTTTTGTCAAGATCGTGGTGCTTTCTTTCATTGTATGAAAGTATCAAGTTTTTGTAATAATAGATGATTTAATGTATGACCGCCATTATAAATCTGAAAATGAGCAACAATTTTTTTTGGGAATAAAGAAAAATCACCAATTGCATCCAATATTTTGTGACGTGCCATTTCACTGTCAATACGCATGCCGGAAGGATTTAAAATGTCATGATCTTTGATCACAAGAGTATTGTCCAAACTGGCTCCTAAAGCGAGTCCTTTTTGTTGCATCAAAAGACCCTCTTCGTAACACCCAAAGGTGCGAGCAATCGCAATATTTTTAAAATCCTGATCCATTGAATAGAGCACATTTTGATGTCCAAAAACATTACCAAAGCGATCTTTTGCGTCAATAGTTACGTCAAAGGATGAATAAGTCGAAAGGGTTGGTGATGCTTTAATGTATCCGTAACCAGTTTGAACCGTGACCTCCTGATTCAAACGATACATAGGACAGTTTTTTTTTAAAGATTGAAGAGGTTTTTTCATGATTTCATTATAAAATACAAAAGAGCTGCCGTCTAAAATTGGAATTTCTGGCCCATCCACGTCGATGATTGCGTTGGTGATGCCACACCCTTGAAGCGCTGCTAACAGATGTTCAACCGTTTGAATAGATATCCCATCTTTTTCTAAATAGGTTGAAAAATTTGTATTTTTGATAAATGTGAAATGTGCAGGAATTAAGGGAGACGCAGGAATATCAACCCTTTGAAAGAAAACACCTACTTCTGATGATGGCTTAATGACAATGGTGGCGACTTCATTCCGGTGAACGCCTTTTCCTTGAAAAGTGACGTTATTTAATAACGTTTTTTGTTCAAAAAAATCATGTTGTTGACTGAACAATGCCATTTTTTGCATTTATCAAAAGATAAGCCTCTTCCCTACTATCAGAATTCCTTATAATTAACTATATGGAAAGTGACAAAATATTACAACATAGATGACATTTTTCGAACATGTCCATCAACGTCACAGTAACCTGTGTGACTTTGGATACCCAAGCGTACCGTTTGACCATCTAAAGTCATGGGATCTACAAGCTTGTCTTTGTACTTTACGATACAAAAACCTTTTTTCAAAATATGAGATACGTTGTGCTGATCAAGTAAAGCACATTGCAAAAAAACATGTTGTTTTAAATGTTTAATATGTCTTTGGTATAACGACATAACATCATAACGAGAGAGCATGTCTTTTTTATGTTGATACATTTTTACGGGGGATGGAACAACTGTTTTATCAACAGATTGTTTTAAAAATTTTAAAATTTGCCCCATGGCCAATTGCAAACGGCGATGTTTTAAGCCAATGTCATCATGTTTTTGTTGTAACCACCGGGATAAATCAGGCAATCTTTTTGATAAATGAGAAAAATGATCTCTCTTTGCTTGAACGATATGGGTATAACTTTGAGATAACCGTTTTCCAAGTACATCAACAGTTGAGCGCAAAACATGACGATCAGGGGTGATCATCTCAGCGGCGGCTGTGGGAGTTGGCGCTCTTTGGTCTGATACAAAATCAATAAGTGTCGTGTCGGTTTCATGCCCGACGGCAGATATGGTTGGAATAGAGCTTGAAAAAGTTGCTCTTGCCACATCCTCCTCATTAAATGTCCATAAATCCTCTAAGCTACCACCACCTCGTGCAATAATTAATACATCTGGCCTTTGTTCTTGTGCCATACGATTAAATCCCTCGATGGCTTGGCAAATTTGTTCTTTTGCACCAACTCCTTGGACCAGAACTGGCCACAACATCACATGACAAGGGTAGCGAGCCTCGATTCTGTGCAACATATCTTGGATAACGGCACCTGTTGGAGATGTAATGATACCAATACGTTTAGGGAATTTAGGCAAAGAGCGCTTTCGGTCAAACATCCCTTCATTTTTCAGTTTTTGAATACGATCTTGTAAAATCTTTAACAAAGCCCCTTCACCAGAAGGTTCAATCTGAGTTACGATCATTTGATATTTGGAACGCCCAGGATACGTTGTCAACTTTCCCGTTGCAATCACTTCCATACCATCACAAATTTGAACTTTAAATGGTGTTCCTCTCCAAGCAACACTGTCTAATACGCAATCTTGATCTTTTAATGTAAAGTAATGATGTCCCGATGTATGACATTTGTAAGAAGAGACTTCTCCTTTAACTTTAATATTTTGAAATGACGTTTCAACAGTTTTTTTAAGAGATTGAGATAAAGACGAGACTGTATAAACATGTTCATCTTTTAAAATTGATAGGGCAACCACCATCTGTGACAAAGTTTTTAAGAAACCTTTTTATTATTTTAGATGATTTTTTAAAAAACAGACACACAATTACCAATCGAATAATATGATCAAAATAACGTTATTGATCATTCTTTTTTAAAAAATTAAAGATCTTTTGCGCAACAGGTGCGGCAACTTTACCTCCACTTTCACCGTGTTCAACAATGACACATACGCAAAATTCAGGATTGTCAATAGGGCCCATTCCAACAAATAATGCATGATCTTTGTGTTCGTAGTGTGTGTGTCGTGTTTGTCCCGACAAACGTTGTTGTTGTGTAATACGTTTAACTTGCGTTGATCCAGTTTTTCCCCCAAACACATAATCATTAATTTTTGATGAAAAAGCTGTCCCTCCAGGCTCATTCACACATGCATATAAACCATCCTTGATCGTATCCAAATGTTTTTTTGATAAACCCAAGTAAATGGGAGTAATTTTTTCAGTAAAAAAATGTAGCGGAACTAAATACCCACCATTACTGAGGGCACACATCATACGAACCAACTGCAAAGGTGTTGATAAAACATCTCCTTGACCAATGGATATATTTAAAACATGTCCTTGGGATCTTTTTTTAGATGGAAGCCGACCCAAACGCTGTGGAATATTTATACCAGTTTCTTCAGTAAATCCAAATTTCTTTGCCATTTGAATAATTGAATCAAATCCACTTACCATGGACACATGATAAAAATAGACATCACAAGATTTAGCAAGGGCTTCTTTAATAGATGAAACATGACCATGTCCACCATTTTTATAAGCCCAACAATGAAATCGGTGAGATCCTAAATCGTAATATCCTGGACAATAAAATGAGGTGTGTGGTTGAATGACGCCTTTGTTCAATGCTGCCAATGCCACAATCATTTTAAATGTAGAACCTGGAGAATAACATCCCATAGACAACCGATTTAACAAAGGTTTATCGGGATGCTCCAGTAACTCTGTCCAATCTTTGTGTAAAATCCCATTTTTAAACAGATTAGCATCGTATCCTGGTTTTGACACAAATGCCAAAATCTCACCTGTTTGGGCTTTGACAACAACACAGGCTGCGGCACGAAACGGTTCCAATATTATATCAATTTCCTGTTGTAAACGAAAATCTATGGATAGCTTCAAGGGATGAGAAAATGTTGGGGCAATTGTTCTGATTGTCCGTTGAAAGACACCTTTGGCATTAACTTCAACCTCCTCGACCCCATAGCGTCCCACCAATTGATGGTAACAAGCTTTTTCAAGTCCAGATTTTCCAACCAATTCTTGTGGTAAGGCGCCTTGTTCAAGGTCTTGTTGAGACGGCATACCAACGTATCCTAAGAAATGGACAAGGGAATTGGATGGTGTATAAATTCTTTGGTAGCTTTTTTCAATAATGAGTTCGGACAAAAAAGGCGTTTGAATGGATAACTTACAAATGTCTTCAAATAACAAGTTATCTTTGATTAACAATGGTTGATCTTTGTGATACTTTCGACTGTAAAACGATTCTTTGATCACATCAATGTCTTTATTTGGTAAATTTAATATGTTTTGGATGTGGTACAAATCTTGTAATATTACACCTGAATGGGTACGAAGTAACAATCGGTAATGGGGAATTGAAAATGCTAAAAGATTTCCAATTGTATCAAGGATATCTCCTCGGTAAGGTGGAATAAAACGTGTTCGGATTCGGTTATGATCAGATAAAGTTTTATAATAGTCATGCTCAATAACTTGAACATAAAACAGACGCCCAATTAAACATAAAAAAACAATGACTTGTGCACATAATAAAAATAAAAAGCGCCCCTGCATTTACATTGTGTTTTATTTAAAAAACGACATTATGCGATCTAAGTATGATTCAGGGTCCTTTAAAAACAAAATAATTTTATTTTTATAATGATCAAAGATCCATTTTTTAAAATCCTTGAATTCTTGAGTCTGCATATCCTCGGGCGTTACGAATCGTTTATATGTTTCTTTTGCTATGATGATATGAACATCATGTCCTTTTTGATAGCACGTTCTTGAAAAAGATCCAAAACTATTTTTGATATGACAATTTAAATGATCCAACTGATCTGCGTTTTCATTTTTAATAATGACTGTGATTGTGCTTTTTGAAGGAATTCCTATATATACCATCCGATCATTACATCCTTCGGGGAAAAGATATAAAAATTCTTTAAATAATACCATTGGCAAATGATATGCTTTACCACCATTGGTGAGTGTGTCAATTTGACGCTCTCCTGATAAATACCCTTTAAAAGGTATGGCAATTCTACCTTCATCCGATGGCAAGGATATACTTTTTATTGCATAACCATTAAGGAATGAGCGTTCCACATTTTTTTTAAAATCTTGAGGTGGAATATTTAACTTTAACGAATGACAACAATGCGCATCAATGCCTTTCCTCAAAAATTCAATGGAGCATTGTTCTCGGTCATGAGATAACTCAACTGTTTTGATCGTATCGCTGATACCGTCATCTGGTTTGTTTTCTTCTATCCATTGATAAGGAGAGGTGTCTCCTAAAACCAACGCATGGCGTGCACTGATATCTGGAAAGGTGATGTCAGACATAGACACCTGGTTTGTTGGATCAATCCAATAGGTTTTTCCATTTTTATCTTGAACCTTTAAAATTGCATGATTAAAAAGTTCAGGAGATGGTAAGACGTCTTCAGTTTCATAAAAATGATCTCCACGATTGACCAATGACACATGAACTGTATAGCCTAATTTTTTTAAAATAGCCCCCGTCATAACAGAAAACTCTTTACAATCTGCAAGCCTTTTATCATTAATAATATGAAAAGGTCTTGGAAAAAATTGACCTTTTTGTGAGCGCCAATCGCCAAAGTAATGAATATGTTTGAAAATTGTACTGGTGATGAAATTCAATTGATTAATCGGATTTTTAATAGCAGACGCTGTGTCATAAATGTCTGATAATAATGGGATTTTTTTTAAGTCTTGATTTAAAGCTTCGTCATATTTTGGTGCAAAAAAATTAGCCAATTGGTTAAATGATGTCAATGTTGATACGCGCAGCACCGGAACACGTTTGGGGTCAATATAATGGCAATTGTGAGCAGCCAATAATTTGGGGTAAAAATTTTTTGTCAATTTGATAGAAAATTGCCAATCATTCTTTTGAATATCAAAATACCCTTTATGGTCCATTACCAAAAAATTCAGTTTAATAGCGCTTTTCAATTGGATATGATAATGCTTCCACAAAATTCTATCACTGGAAGGTAAAAAAGTATCATAGTAATGACTTGCAAGAAGAGGTTTGTGAACACGTTTTTTAATTTTTAAACACCGTGTTGCTCCCACCTCAAAATGAGAAAAAATAATACGAATTTGATAGATCTGATCAAAGCCTTGGCCTCCGCTTGCAACTGGTTTTTTTTCAATATCTGCCTTGTATTTTTTTTCTTTAAATATTGTGTATGCTTCAATCACATCACATGTTTCTGTTTCAGGATTAAAAAAAATAACATGATCTTTTAAAGATTCTCCTGTTGTTTTCAAACACGTTAAGTGGGACTGCGCTGTGGTCTCGGATGTGCCATCCTTTGATACATTAATATCTTCTAAATAATATATACATTCAATATCGGCGTCCGATTCATTGGTCGTAGAGAAAATTGAGGCAATACATAAAATACAATAGGTGAAAAATTTATACATCATAGTCAACCTTATTTTTTATTTTGGTTCGACTTGAGAAACTCAAGTGACTTTTTTTGCTCTGCCATTAAATTAACATTCAAATTAGTAATTTGTTTAATAATCAAATCTTTTTGGTGAATATCTCCACTTAGGAAGTGAACTTTTGCAAGGCCTAATAATGCATCTACCTTTTGAGAAATATGAAGAGGACCCGTTAAAGCTTTTTGAAATGATTCTTTTGCCTGGGCTAAATCATCATGGTGATCTTGTCCAATGGAAGACAAGATCAACAGAGCCTCTCCTTTTTTTAAACACGCTAAATGAAACAATGTGGAGTCTGGATCATTGACAATGATGATATTAAAGCTTTTAATTGCAATATCCAAACGTTTTTTTGCTTCATCTGTATCATTTTTATCCAAAAACATGATAGCAGAATCTAACATTTTTTTTGCTTGTAAGTATTGAGGATCTGCATCCAAAAATGGAGATGGATGTTGGTTTTTGTTATGTTCCAACGATTGGACTCTTTTCTCCAAATCACTGATTCGTTCTTCCATGGAGGGGTGTGATTTTCTAAAAACGGCTTTTGGATTCTTTAAAAGCTCATTATATTCCCTCGTTTTCTCAGCAAGCTCAAACTCTAAATGCTCAATTTCTTTCAATTTTTTTTGAGCTTCTTCTGGAATGGAAAAAGTTTTACTTAATAAAACAGAACAAAGAATAGTTTTTTTTAGCATATGTAATACCATAATTTATGATCACTTTTTTATTTTATCATAACATAATCATACACGGTTTATTTTAAAAAAAACATCCTATTTTAAAATAAACATGATGGATTAATGGAGCGTAGATCAGCTCGTAACGAGACGATGATTGTTCTTGAACCTTTTTTGAGGTAGCATAATAAAAATTATATTCAGTACCAAAAAAACTTTTTTGACCAAATCGATATATAAGCCCTAATCCTAAAATCGGAGCTTTAAAAGAAATATTAAGTTTTTGATTGGGCACTAATGTGGTATCTGAAGATTTTAAATACTCCAAAGATATTTTGTAAATTCCATATCCAGCTTTTACGTAAAGAGAACTCGATTGATTCAAGAGCATACCGAAAACCAGGGTGCCGCCAAAATGTATTGATGGTTTTGTGGAGTATTCATATAAAGTAGCATTGTTTTTATCACGCATTTGACCACTTCCGTTACCAAAGCTTTTTCCAATATGCATATCAACACCAATAATTTTACGGCTACTGGTGACATAATTATATCCCGCAAATCCAGATAGAATCATGCCAAACGTTTTTTGAGATACGGATCCAGGTTCATCGGTTCCTGTCTGTTTTCTAAATTGATGAGAATTTGATATCATATATCCTCCTGTATTTAACCCTACATTCAATCCTTTAAAATTTTGACAAAACAATAAGCAAATAGAACAATTTATAAAAAAAAATTTACTTAAAAGCATATTAAAAGTTTTATAATTTTTATTAAAATTAACACATTTATTTAAAATTCAACAAATATCAATAATATAAATTCAAGAAATGTGATTATACATTTATTAAGAATTAAATAGCCTTAATGCAATCGACTATAGTTGACAGCTTTTACCTAAATCCTTGGATTAAACTTCCACATAACAAATACCATCCATCTACCAATACAAAAAAGATAATTTTAAATGGAAGAGAAATTAATACAGGTGATAGCATCATCATTCCCATTGCCATCAATAAGCTTGCCACTACCAAATCAATCACCACAAATGGTAAAAATAACAAAAATGCAATTTCAAAGGCACGGCGCAATTCGCTGATCATAAAAGCCGGGAGCATAATTTTTAATGGAACCTGTTCAATTTTTTCAGGTAGTTTAGTTTTTGATAGATTAAAAAAAAGCTCCAAATCTTTATCTCTGACGTTGTCTCCCATAAATTTATGAAAGGGTTCCACAATTTTTGAAAAAGCTTCCTCTTCATTAATTTTTTGATTAATCAGAGGCTTTAGGCCTTGTTCGTAAGCCGTCTCAAGGGCTGGGCCCATTACATAGGCCGTTAAAAACAATGCCAAACTTGCCATAACCATGTTGGGAGGTGATTGCTGTGTACCAAGCGCATTACGAAGGCAAGAAAAGACTACCAAAAATCGGGTGAAGGACGTTGCCATTACAACAATTGACGGGGCGATCGAGAGCACCGTCAAAATGATCAAACCTTGGATGAGACGTCCCGTGATGGATCCATCAATATTGCTCATATCGAAAGTAATAGATTCGCCAAATCCCAAAGCAACCAGACACAAAAATATACTGTATTTAATCGGAACGCGTTTCAAGAAGGATATCATTGTTAGGTCCTAATAAAATAACGTAATCGATGTTTTTGTCTTGGACAATAACAATTCGTCGCTTACTGTCCAAATACAGTGTTTTTTTTATTTTGAAATGAGGAGAGTTTTCCCCATTTTTTTTAAAAATAAAAGACTTTGCAATCGCAGACACAATCACAATTAAAATGATCGTTAATAATAATGCAAGCAAAGCCGATATAATCATTTATCTGCCCAATAATTTTAACAGCCAATTTTTTTTCTTTTCTGGAATATAAATGGCATGATGTGGCTTTTGACGTAAGGGTTTTGGTTGTTGAGGTACAGGGGAGAGGGTCACCGGTATCGCGTCATGCTCTTCCCATTCAATATGATAAAGATCAGACACGAAATATTGATCAGCTAAAATCAATAATTTAAAACGATAGCGTTCTTCTAATTTATAAATGATTGTTCGTTTGTGGTTTAGTAAAAAAACGTCTACATGAGGTTTGACAAATAATTTGACTGTTGTACCTGCAATCAATTCTTTTCGTTCGATCAGTTTTTTTTCCAAAGCCCTAAGGATGTAAATTGCAGATGATTCAGTTGATCTCATGACGCCTTGTCCTTGACAATAATGGCAAGACGTTGTGTGAGATTCAAGTAGACTGGATCTCATGCGTTGACGGCACATTTCCATTAGTCCAAATTGAGAAATTTTTGCGATTTGAAGTTTTGCCTTATCTTCTTTTGTGGCATCTTTCATCGTTTTTTCAACAATGGCGACGTCTTTTGCGTCTTCCATATCAATAAAATCAATTACGATAATACCAGACAGGTCTCTTAAACGTAATTGTTTGGCAATTTCGGATACGGCTTCTAAATTGGTTTTAAGAGCCGTATCACTAATATTTTTTTCCCGCGTTGCACGTCCAGAATTTACATCAATGGCAACTAGCGCCTCGGTTTGAGCGATGACAATGGAGCCTCCTGATGGTAAATCCACCTTAGGGCTAAGCATAGCGTTAACTTGGTCTTCTAAATGAAATTTATCAAATAGAGGTACCACATCTTGATATTCTTTAATTTTTGATGAATGCGTTGGAGATATTCTTTTCATAAAACGATGTGCCTTTTGGTAAGCTTCTTTCCCTTCCACTAAAACCTCCTCTATGTCTTTTTGATACACATCTCGAATTGCTCTTTTTATCAAATCAACTTCTTCATAAATAAGACCAAGCTCGGTCATTGATAGGGCTGAATCTTTAATTTGTTTCCATAAATCAGAGACGTAGCTGTAATCTTTTTTAATTTCTCGTTCGGTTTTATTTTCTCCGGCGCTACGGATAATTAAAGAGTGATGAGGTCGTAGATCTAGGTCTTTGACAATATCTTTGAGACGTTTTCTGTCCTCAAGATCTTGAATTCGTTTTGATACACCGCCACCGGTGGTATTAGGCATTAAAATACAATAACGTCCGGGGATACTTAAGTAAGTAGACAGCGTTGCGCCTTTAATGCCTCGTTCCTCTTTGATGACTTGAACAACTAAATATTGTTTACGCTTTAATATATTTTGTACCTTAAGATGGCGGTACTTATCCTTGTCCTGATAATCTTCAATTTTTTCGAAATACTCTTTGACATTTTCGCACCCGCTGTAGGTTGAGTGGATTTCTGATAAAGGGACAAATCCTTGGCGATCATCTCCAAATTCCACAAACGCGGCTTGCAATGCCGGTTCAATACGCACGACTTGTGCCAAATAAATATTCCCCTTTATCTTTTTTTTGCTAGATGTGGATATATCGAAATTAATAATTTCATGATCCTGAACAACTGCAAGACGCATATCCTCGGGATGGATAGCATCAATAAGTAATCTTTTCATTGTCTAATATGATTGCTAAAAATATAATTCTTTTTATATTATAGGCTTAACAATAGAAAAGCACATTTTTGATTGTTCACACAAGGTGCGTCTGTGAGTTCATAATAAGAAAATAAGAAGCAACGGTTTGCACTTTGAATAAATTTAAATTATATTATAGAATATGGGATGATTTTTTAAATCC
>JBIKYJ010000066.1:0-5251 GCA_044355315.1 Alphaproteobacteria bacterium
CACCATCAAGAAGATATTCGTCCTCGTATTATTGTGATTGGTGTTGGTGGAGCAGGCGGAAATGCTGTCAACAATATGATTCGCTCTCAATTAGAAGGTGTTGAGTTTGTAATTGCCAATACTGATGCGCAGGCATTAACTCAATCACTCGTTCCACCAGAACGTTGTATTCAATTGGGGATGAGCATGACAAAGGGGCTAGGTGCTGGATCAAAACCTGAAGTAGGGCGTGCAGCTTCAGAAGAATCCATTGAAGAAGTAATGGCTTTTATTCGTGGCAGCAATATGTTGTTCATCACGGCAGGTATGGGAGGTGGAACAGGCACAGGTGCCGCACCTGTGATTGCTAAAGCCGCCAGAGAAGCTGGGATTTTAACCGTTGGTGTCATTACAAAGCCCTTTCATTTTGAAGGAGCTCACCGGATGAAAACCGCCGAAAAAGGGATCGAAGAATTACAAAGCCATGTTGATACATTATTAATCATTCCTAACCAAAATTTATTTAGAATTGCTAATGAAAGAACGACCTTTGCGGATGCTTTTAAAATGGCGGATGATGTATTGTATTCCGGCGTTCGTGGTATCAGTGATTTAATGATTATGCCTGGTCTTATTAACTTAGACTTTGCCGATATCAGAGCCGTAATGGCTGAAATGGGTAAAGCCATGATGGGCACAGGAGAAGCAGAAGGAGAAGGGCGAGCTTTAGCAGCTGCTCAATCTGCTATATCAAATCCATTGTTAGATGACTTGTCAATGAAAGGCGCTAGAGGTGTTCTCATCAGCATTACTGGTGGTTATGATATGACATTATTTGAGGTTGATGAAGCTGTTAACTGCATTAGAGGTGACATCGAAAGTGATGTTAATTTGATTTTTGGGTCTACATTTGATGAACGTTTGAATGGAGAAATTCGTGTTTCTGTTGTGGCTACGGGTATTGGTCAAAATTTAGTCACCCCGCGGATGACAAGCTCTTCCTCATCAGTTATGAATTCTGTGCAGCCTGCCGTTAAACCTGTCATAACTGATCGCGATGTGGAAACCTCTGATGTGTCAATAATGAATAAGGCAGCCCCGTCTTCATCTATCTTTAAGGATGAAGATGACGTTGGGAGTCCAATACTATCTTCTGCACAAAGACCAATCCCCCCTCAAATGTCTATTCCTGTTCAAGACAAACCTGTCAAAAAAAGAACACCATCTTTGTTTGAGAGGTTCACAGGAAAACGCTCTAACAAAGAAGAAGAACAATCCTTATCACAAACTGTGCATCACTCGATTCCTCCTAATACAGAAGAACCTACAGAAGAAGATGACTTTTTGGATATTCCTGCATTTATGAGGCGTAAATAATCCCATGAAGGGAAAATTAGTCCCCATCAGCGTTATCATCCCCAATTTCATCACGTTACTTGCGTTATGCTTGGGGGTAAGTTCTTTGTTTTTAGTTATTCAAAATTGTTTTGATTGGGCAGCAGTTGCAGTGGTTGGCTCTATGATCTTAGATGGATTAGACGGTAAAATAGCACGTCTTTTAAAAGGAACCAGCTATTTTGGTGCTCAACTTGATTCTTTAGCAGATCTTGTAAATTTTGGAGTTGCGCCTAGTTTTATTGTGTACAATATGAGCTTATGTGACCTTGGTAAAATGGGGTGGGCTATTAGTTTATGTTTTGTATGTGCACTTGCATTACGTCTGGCCAGATTCAATGTGGAATTCTCACACAATATCCATAAAAGCAATACTCTTCCTTATTTGTCTATTGGATTGCCTGCGCCTGCAGCCGCTTATATGTGTTTATTTCCGTCATTTTTATTTTTTGCAACGGGAGAATCGTATTTTTTATCTCCACCAATTGTGGGTGCTTTTTTGCTGTTCATCAGCTTTTTTATGATCAGCCGTTTACCAACATTTTTGGTCAATAAAGTCCCTATTCAAAAAAAACAAAGGGTATTCTTTTTGTTTCTTATCATGATATTGATGGCGCTGTTGATTTCAGAATTTTGGTGGGGCCTGTGCACCATTGGTACCATACAAATCTTGAGTTGGCCTTTTAGTTATTATCAAAAAAAAAATACGCCATACTGTAAATAAAAAAACTGTTTTTGTTTATGTCTATACGTATTGCTCCATCCTTATTATCAGCCAATCCTTTGACCTTTGGTGTTGAAATTAAAAATCTTGAGGAATGCGGAGCCGATTTTTTGCATATTGATGTAATGGATGGGCATTTTACAGGAACAATTGGGTGCTTTTCGCCCAATGTGGTAAAACACATTCACTCCATCACATCGGTTCCTTTATGTGTGCATCTCATGGTTCAAGAGCCTTGTCGTTTTATTGATATGTTCTCTCATTGTGGTATTCAATACATGGCTATTCACCCGGAATCTACGCAACATATTTTGAAAGATTTACAAAATATTCGTTTTTTTGGTATGAAGCCAGGTGTTGCCTTAAACCCTGGAACTCCATTGTGGATTCTAGAACCCCTATGGGATGATGTTGATTTTGTGTTACTAATGGGAGTCAATCCTGGCTCAGGAGGACAATCAATGATTCCGTCGACATTTCAACGCCTTCAACATTTAAAAACCTTTGGGCGGGATAAGGAAATTTGGGTTGATGGTGGTGTAAAATTATCCAATCACAAAACTTGTATCGACAATGGTGCGGATATTTTAGTGATTGGCAGCGATTTGTTTAATGCTCCATCTCTCAAAGAGCATATGGAATTATTAAAACAATAAATAGATGGATTGCAAAAATCCAAGAATGCTTTCTGTGCAAAAGTTTGTGAACATGTATTTAAATTATTTTATAAAAAAAAAGATAACTAAATAAACCTTTTTTGCGTGTGCTATCCCTGATACAGTAATGGTCAAATTTGCTCATTTCATTAATATTACTCTAAAATATAAGTTAAGTTTTTGGTTTTAAAATTTTGATATGATTCCATCTCAAAATCAATTTTGGTTTTTACCCCTAGGAGGATCAGGGGAAATAGGTATGAATTTAAATTTATACGGTTATAACAAGCAATGGCTGATGGTTGACCTAGGAGTCACTTTTTCTGATCGCTTTGGTATTGATATTATTTCTCCTGACCCATCTTTTATTGTTAAGCATAAGGATTTGTTAAAAGGTATTGTTTTAACTCATGCTCACGAGGATCATTTGGGAGCGGTGCCGTATTTGTGGCAACGTCTTCAGACTCCTGTTTATGCAACTCCTTTTACGGCTGAAATATTGAAAGGAAAACTGGCTGAATTTTCTTTTGGTAAAGATGTTCCGATTATTGAAATTCCCTTAGAGGGGCGTTTTAAAGTTGGGGATTTTGAATTAGAATATGTGACTCTCACCCATTCTATTCCCGAACCCAATGCTATTTTGGTGTCAACCCCTTTGGGAAAAGTCTTTCACACAGGAGATTGGAAAATTGATCCAACCCCTCTTGTTGGAGAACCGACCAATGAAAAACGTTTAAAAGAAATTGGCCAAGAGAACATATTGGCCATGGTCTGTGATTCCACCAATGTTTTTACAGAAGGTGTATCTGGATCCGAAGATCATGTTCGCACTGAATTAATGGAGGTGATTGGTCGTCATACACGAACACGCATGGCTGTATGTTGTTTTGCATCCAATATTGCCCGTATTCAAACAATCATGATGGCCGCAAAACATTATGGGCGAAAAGTCTGTTTGTTGGGGCGTTCCATGCAAAAAATGGTTGATGCAGCCCAAAAGGTTGGTTACTTAAATAATTTACCCGATATTGTTGATGATAAGACAGCCATGTCCTTACCAAGAGACAAAGTCTTGATGATTATGACGGGATCCCAAGGGGAACCAAGATCTGCCCTCACCAGAATTGCTTTTCGTCAACACCCAACCGTCTTTTTGGACGAAGGGGACGTGGTGTTGTTTTCATCCCGCGTGATTCCGGGCAATGAAAAAGCAATTACGGCTCTTCAAAATGCATTGGCTTTACGGGACATCACAACGATCACCAGTCACGAAGAAGACATTCACGTATCTGGACATCCTTCCCGTGATGAGCTGAAACAAATGTATGAATGGGTCAAGCCCCAAACCCTTATCCCTGTTCACGGAGAGCACAAACATCTAAGGGAACATGGGAAATTTGGAAAAGAATGCGGCATCAAAAATATTGTGGTTCCTAAAAATGGTACCTTGATTGATCTGTTGAATCCTCATATTATTGACGAGGTTCCGGTTGGTCGCCTTGGATATGACGGAAAAAGAATGATTGCCTTAGACGGCTTGATTATCAAAGATCGCGTTCACACCTCCATTAACGGTGTTGTCAGTGTGGCCATTTTATTTGATCAAAAAGGCAATTTGAAAGGTCAAGCACGCATTATGCTCAAAGGTATCACCCAAGAAGGAGATGAAACAAAAAATGCTTTAATCGGCATCCAAAGAATTGTACAACAAACATCCCAAGCTCTTAAAAATAAATGGTCCGATTTAGATCACCAATTATTTAGGAATATTCGTGGTTATTTTAAAACACAATTAAATAAAAAACCGGTTGTGTTGCTGCATATTATTAAGGGTGAGTAACAGGGGTATAAATTTAGAGGGCCTTTTTAAGAAATAAAGGGCCCCTTATGTTTTTGAAGAATTATTTTTGAATCTCCACATCCGTACTCCACAATTTTAAGAAACGCTCCTGGTAAGATTTGAGCGTATCTTTTGTCACCAAATATTGACCAGACAAAAAACAATTCAACATCGCTTCATTGATATGACGGTCGTAATAGGACGGATCGACATAATTTTGCAAATCTGTAACCCAATCGGCCGTTTCAAAATCAAAGAATTGAACGTTTGGGTATGCGGTCAATCGCTCCATGATATAATTTCGAAGAGCCATATCGTCGTCTTTAAGGTTACGCAAACAAATGATGGAGTGTGCCGGGAAAAAGATGTAAAAAGAAATCTGAGGATTTTTTTGAATAATATCCAACACGTCCTTTTCAAAATTCTCAATCTCAATACGTTTTGTGATACGAAAATCAGGTGGCGTGGGTGATGGGCGTGACGGTGGTGGGATAATCTCAAATAAACGAGGATCCCGAGGTTTATGCCATTGGTTCCAGGTATAGATATTTTTATTAAAATTTTGCATCTCATCTTTAAAATTTTTAAAAAAAACATTCTTACATGTTGCAATGAGGGTTTTAATATTTAAACAATACCCAATTTTATTGTCATATA